>NZ_JBHVHF010000234.1:0-13229 GCF_042800315.1 Streptomyces sp. NPDC057638 | reverse complement strand
GCGCGGCCTGGTCCGGCGGGGCCGCGGTTGGCCGGGGGGTGGCCGAGCCTGCGCCCGGCCTCGGGGCCGGTGGCCCGCACGGCGAGGTCGTCGCGGTGGCGGCGGCGGGTGACGAGCAGGCACAGGTCCTCGGCAGGGCCGGTGATGGTGGTGGCGGCGTTCTCGGGGCCGAAGGCCCACCGCTCCCCGGAGGGGCCGCTCACCTCGAACCGGAAGGGTTCGGCGGGCGGGGTCAGCTGGCGGGAGAGATAGCCGAAGTTGCGGGTGAGGAAGGTGAAGAAGACCAGATGGCGCAGGCGCCGGGTGGGCTCGCGGCGCACCCCGAGCGCGTCGGCGATGTCCTGGCCGTGGCCGAAGAGTTCCATGATCCCGGCGGAGGCGAGGACGGCCGGCGGCAGCGGGTTGACCAGCCACGGCACCGTCGAATCCGCCGGGACGGCGCCGAGCGCGTCGACGGAGGCGCGGCCCAGGGCGCGGAAGCGGGCCAGGAGCTGGGCCGGCGGGAAGGCGTTGAACTGCCGCAGAGCGGCGTTGACGGCCCCGTCGAAGTCGCCCTGGGCGGAGGCGGCGATCTTCGCGAAGCCCGCCGGGTCACTGGCCGCGGTGGTGGCCAGATGGAAGATGAACGTCAGATGGGCGATCTGGTCGGCGACGCTCCAGCCCGGGGCGGGGGTCGCGGTGTGCCAGGCGCTCTCGTCGAGGCCGTCGACGAGGCGGGCGGTCTCCTCGATGTCGGCGGCGAGGTCCTTCAGTACGTCGTTGAGGGTGTCCATGATCGTGTCCCTTCGGGGAGTCGGGGAGTCGGGGAGTCGGGGAGTGGGGGAGTCGGGGAGCGGGGGAGTGGGGGAGAAGCGGCGGTGTGGCGGGTGGGGTTCAGGCGGCGCGCGGGGACGTGGGGGCGGGGTGCGCGAGGCGGGCGCCCGCCTCGGTGGCGGCCCGCAGCGCCGCGAAGGAGGTGAGCTGGATGAGGGCCGCGTCGCCCGGGTGGCGGGCGCGGAAGGCGGCGATGTCGCTGTCGGTGGCCTGGTGCGGGCCGAGGGCGGTGAGCAGGGCGAGGCGGGCGGCGGGCCGGTGCGCGGGGTCGAGCGGGCCGCCGGCCTGGTCCAGCCAGGCGCGGCTGGGGCCGGGCGCGCTGGTCCCGTACGCGGTGAGCGCCGACTCCACGGCCGTGCGGACGGGGACGGGGATCCAGCGGGCGGCGTCGTCGACGGCGGCACTGGCACGGGCGAGCGCGTCGGCGAGGGCCGGGTGGGCGTGGGCCCACTGAAGGCGGGGCGGCAGCGGCGCGGCGGGCAGCAGGTCGCGGGCGGCCCCGGGCCGTACCCGTACTCCCGCCTCGGGGCGCAGGGAGCGGGCGACCAGGCGCATCATCGCGTCGCGTCCGGCGCTGGGCGCGGCGCCGGGGACGGGGTTTTCGGGCAGGAAGAGGCGGACCATGCGGGTGAGGTAGTGGAAGGTGACGGCGGTGCCGAGGATCTCGGGCGCCTCGGCGGGGGTGAACGGCGGCCGTGTTCCGCCGCGCCGCACCCAGGCGGCGAGCCGCTCCTGGGCCGGTGCGGCGGGCAGGGTGGCGAGGGCGGCCTGGTGGACCTCGGTGCAGTAGGCGCAGTCGTTGGCCCGGGAGACGGCGGTGGCCACGGCCTCCTTGTCGGCCCGGCTCACCCGGCCCTCGGCCAGCAGGGTCTCCCGCAGCAGCAGCCAGGCGGCGGCGAGGGGCTGGGGGGCGGGGGAGTGCAGCGCCAGCGGCGGGGCGACGGCGCCGAACTCGCGCCGCGCCTGGGCGTAGACGGCGGCGACCAGCCCGCCGGCGGTGGCGGGGGTGACGGCGTCGACGTGCCGGATCCGGCTGAGGGAGCCCCTGAGGATGACTCTGACGAGCGGTCGCACCGGGTGCCTCCTGGGTTTGGTCCGGGTCCGGTTCTGGGCCGGTTGCGGGGTTGGTCCGGGGCCGGCTCGGGGCTGGTTCTGGGCCGGCTCGGGGCAGGTTCTGGGCCGGTTGTGAGGTTGGTCCGGGGCCGGCTCGGGGCCGGTTGTGGGTCGCGTGAAGCAACTCACGCGGCATGGAGGAGAGTTCGTTCACCCAACTCACCGGGCGCGGGTGGCCGCCGTGCGCGGTCCGCCCGGCGGGGCGGGGACCCGGGTGCGGGCCCCTGGCCCCCGGCCCGCACGCGCGCCCCGGACGGGCGGCCCCGGCACCGGCTGGCCCCTGCCCTCGGTGGCCGGGGCGCCGGGGTCAGACGGTGGTGAGCCGCTCGCGCCGCAGCAGGGGCAGGACGCCCGCGCGGCCGCGGGTGGCGCCGCCGGGGGAGGGGGCGCCGTAGGTGACGTCGACGCCCCGTTCGCGGGCGGCGGCCACGATGTGCGGGACGGCGCGTTCGGCGAGCGCGGCGATGGTCATCGCCGGGTTGACGGTCAGCGCGCCGGGGACGGCGGAGCCGTCGGTGACGAAGACGCCCCGGTGGCCGCGGAGTTCACTGGTGTCGTCCAGGGCCGAGGTGTGCGGGTCGTCGCCCATCCGGCAGGAGGCCAGCGGGTGGACGGTGTAGGCGCCCACCAGGTCGTTGGTCCAGGGCATCACGGTGGCCAGGCCGTCCTTCTCCAGGATCTCCTTCACCTCGGCGTCGGCCTGGTGCCAGCCGTGCCAGGTGTTGGCGGTGGGCTGGTAGGACAGGGTGCCGCGGCCGAGCATCTGCTGGGAGACGCGCAGGGAGTTGCCGGTGGCCGGGGGCGGTCCGAAGACGCCCTCGTTGTCGTCCTCGGTCATGCAGAAGATGGTGAGCCAGGACTTCCAGTTCCGCAGGATCTCCTTCTTCTCCCGCCCGAACCAGGCCGGGCCGCTCGCGCCGGGCGCCTGGGCCAGGATGGTGCCCAGGCCCGGCGGGAAGTAGAGCTGTTCCAGGGAGAAGCGGGAGTACTCGGGCAGCGAGCCGTCCAGCTTGTCCCAGCTCGCCACGGTCGGGCCCTTGCCGATCGCGTTCGCCCCGTACGGCAGGTTTCCCTCGCCCCGGCTCAGGCCCAGGATCTCGGCGACCTTGTCCTCGTTGAGGACGGCGGTGTTGAGGCGCTCGCCGTTGCCGGAGAAGTAGCGGCCGACCGCGTGCGGCAGGGTGCCCAGATGCCTCTCGCTGCGCTGGAGGATGACCGGGGTCGCCCCGGCGCCCGCCGCCATGACGACGATCTTCGCCTCGATGACACCGGAGCCGTGCTGGATCCGGTAGTCCTCGTCGTCGACGTGGGTGTAGTGGACGCGGTAGCCGCCCGCGGGGGTGCGGGTCAGGTACTGCACCTCGTGCAGGGGGCGGATCTCGGCGCCGTGCGCGAGGGCGGCGGGCAGGTAGTTGACGGTCAGGGACTGCTTCGCGCCGAAGCGGCACCCGGCCATCATGAAGTTGCAGTTGACGCACGCGGAGGTGTCGATCGCGGCGGCCAGCGGGTTCGCCGTGCGCCCGGCGTGGGCGCAGGCCGCCGCCCACAGGCCGCCCGCGTAGGAGGCGTCGTCCCAGCCCTGCCGGGTGACGGACAAGGACTCCTCGATCCGGTCGTACCAGGGGTCGAGGCTGTCGCGGCTGACGGCGGCGGGCCACATCCGGCGGCCGATACCGCCGTGCCGGTCGAAGACGAACCGCGGCGCCCGGGGCATGGCCGCGAAGTAGACCACGCTGCCGCCGCCGACGCAGTTGCCGCCCAGCACGCTCATGCCGTCGCCGACGGTGAAGTCGAAGATACGGGTGTAGGAGGAGCCCAGCTTGTAGTCGTGCTCGAACTCCTCGTCCCGCAGCCACGGCCCGCGCTCCAGGACGGTCACCTTGGCGCCCCCGGCCGCCAGGTGGTAGGCGGTGATCGCGCCGCCGAACCCGCTTCCGATGACCAGGACGTCGGTCTGCTCGATCGCGCTGCTCATGCGGGGCTCCCGGAGGCGGTGGTGTGGGGGTGGGGGTCGGCGAGCCGCCGTCCGTAGCCGGACTCCCTGAACCGCCACAGCCCGTCCGCGTCGGGGCGGGTGATGCCCATGGCGGCCAGACCGGGGTGGCCCTGGCCGAGGGCGTCGGCGGTGTGCAGATGGGCGGCCGAGTCGAAGGCCATATTGCAGAACAGCGAGAGCAGGACCCAGAACTCCTTCTCCGGATGGCCCGGCGTGGTCAGCTCCGCCACCACCCGCACCCGGTCGTCGTAGCCGAGGGCGACGAACGGCGGCACCGACGCGTCCAGCGCCAGACCCTCGCGCCCGGCGAAGGCGCGGGTGTGCGCGCTGATCAGCTCGGCCAGCTCCGCCAGGCCGTCATGGATCCCGGTGGCGTCCCAGCGCAGCAGCTGAAGGGCGCCCGCGGCGACCGCGCCGCCGCCGTCGCTGACCCCGGCGACCGCCCGGTCCCCGGGCCAGCGCTTCTCACCCGGCACGATCGTGTCCGCCCAGGCCTCCAGGGTCGCCGTCGCCTCCGCGCCGATGTCGACCCGGCGCTCGGGGATTCTCCGTGACGTCCGCAACTCGTCCTCCCGCTCAGGTCGTTGGTGCGCTCCGGCTGCTGTGTCCTCACGCTAGAAGTGCTCGGTCCTTTCAAACAACCAACCGCCTCCCGTTCACCTGAACACCACGCGCACCCCACGCGAACACCGCCCGCACCCCACGCGAACACCACGCGCACCCCACGGCGGCGCCGGTCGCGTCACGCAACTAGGCGGAGTCGCGCTGTCTCCCTTCCTCCGCTCAGAAAAAAAAGGGTCATTCGCTATCCTCGACCGAGTGCATGACCCTCCGTGACATCCCGGCCCCATCAGCGCAGTTGTGACCGGAGGCCGGACACACACCGTGATCTCGCCAGGGAAGGGGAAGAGGTGGACAGCGACGACAGATCCCTCGCGCTGCCGCCCGGGTTCACCCACCGGGTACGGATCGACGCACTCCTGCCGGCCGACTCCCCGCGCCTGGACGGCCTCGACGCCGACCACGTACGGCACCTCGCCGGTATCTACACCTCCCTGCCCCCCGTCCTGGTCCACCGCGCGACCCTGCGCGTCATCGACGGGATGCACCGCATCGCCGCCGCCCGGTCCCAGGGACTGGCCTCGGTGGAGGTGCGGTACTTCGACGGCGCCACTGAAGAAGCGTTTCTGCGCTCGGTGACCGCCAACCTCACCCATGGCCTGCCGCTGTCGGCCGCCGACCGCAAGGCCGCCGCCGAGCGGATCCTCACCACCCGCCCGGCCCTCTCCGACCGCGCCGTCGCCGGCTGCACCGGCCTCGACGCGAAGACCGTCGCCGCCGTCCGCCGGCGTTCGACCGCCGACAATCCGCGGTCGAACATCCGGATAGGGGCCGACGGCCGCGCCCACCCGCTCGACCGCACCGCCGAGCGGATCCACGCCGCCGAACTCATGACCCGCCGCCCCGATCTGCCGCTGCGGGCCATCGTCCAGGAGACCGGGCTCTCCCTGGGCACCGCCCACGATGTGCGCCAGCGCCTGCTGCGCGGCGAGGCGCCCACCCCCCAGGGACGCAGGCCCCCCGCCCGCCGCCGCACCCCGCCCGCCCCGGCCGCCCACCCCGTCCCGCACCCCGCGCGGGGCGCCGAACCGGCCGTCCTGGCCGGCTCCAGCCGCACCCGCGGCTCCCTGGAGACCCTCCGCCGCCTCGCCAGCGACCCGTCCCTGCGCCACTCCGAGTCCGGACGCCACTTCCTGCGCTGGCTCCACACCCACTTCGTCGTCGACGAGGCCTGGCGGCAACAGGCCGACGCCGTGCCCGCGCACTGCGCCGACACCGTCGCCGAACTGGCCCTGCACTGCTCCAACGCGTGGAAACGGTTCGCCGAGGAGCTCGACCGGCGGCGGCTGGCCGACACGCCCCCCGCCTCAACGAGGAACGCGGCCTGGGGATCTGGGCAGCGCGCATGATTCAACGACAGGGAGACACGGTGACCACCACCGCCATCGAAGCCGCTGTTCTTCGAGTGATCGACGAGATGCACACCAATCTCGGACAGGAACTGACCATCGACGACATGGCCCGCACCGCCATGTTCAGCAAGTTCCACTTCACCCGCGTCTTCCGGGACGTCACCGGCACCTCACCCGGCCGCTTCCTGTCCGCCCTGCGCCTGCAGGAGGCCAAGCGCCTGCTGCTGGAGACCGGCTTCAGCGTCGCCGACATCAGCAGCCGCGTCGGCTACAGCAGCGTCGGCACCTTCAGCTCCCGCTTCAAGGCCTGCGTCGGCGTCTCCCCGAGCCTCTTCCGCGAACGCGGCGGATTCACCGACGAGATCACCCCGGCCCCACCCGCCGCCCCGGCCGCCACTCCGGTCCCGGCCCCGGCCGCCGCTCCGGTCCCGGCCCTGGCCGCCGCCCCCGCGCCCCCGGCCCCCTCCGCCGCCCCGGTCCCGTCCGGACCCGGCGCCGGACCCCTGCGCGGCCGGATCCACCTGCCCGAGGGCCGCGCCCCCGGCCACTGCTTCCTCGGCCTCTTCCCCACCCCCGTCCCCCAGGGCCGGCCCGTGCGCTGCGCCGTCCTGGACGGCCCCGGCGCCTTCGAACTGCGCGCCGTCCCCGCCGGCACCTGGTACGTCCTGGTCCACTCCGTCCCCTACGGCTATGAGCACCTGCCCTCGGGCACCGGCGAACAGGACATCGTCTCCGTCGGCAGCTACGGCCCGGTCACCGCCCACGAGGACACCCTCCTGCTCCCCGCCGACATCACCCTGCGCCCCCTGGACGCCCTGGACCCCCCGGTCCTGATGGCCCTGCTCGACCTGCGCAACGGCGCCCTGGAACGCGCCGCGGGCTGACGCTCCGGCGCGGCGCGTACCACCAGACGCCGGTCTCCACGGTCCCCTGCGGACCCGGAGACCGGCGTCTCGTCCGTGTGCGGGCGTTTCGCCACGGGGCACCGCACCGCGCCGCTACGGTACGCGGTGACACAGAGGAGGGCACCGTGGCACAGCCGTTGCGTACCTGGGTGGACGGCCGCGAGAGGGAGGTCCCCAACAGCATCCCGGCGATCCGGGACGCGCTGCCCGAACAGCGCCGGGCCGAGTTCGACCAGGCCATCAACACCGCGGGCGTCCACGAGATCCACGCCGTGATGCGGCACTGGATGCTGGAGGCCGTCCCCGACCCCGAGGCCGACGCGTACATGGACCGACTCGCCCGCGAGGAGGCCGCCCGGCGCGCCGCCGGATGACACACCGCACCCGGCACCCCCTCCCACGGCCACCCGCCGCCCGGCCCGTGGCGCGCGGGATACGGGGACGCCCGTCCGGCCACCGCGCTCCCGCCCGCCCGGGGCGCCACCGTGACCAGCGGCGGACCACGGCGGTGTACGCGAGGGGAGAGCCGGTGCCCCACGAACCCACCGCCCGCACGGCACCCGCGCCGCCCGGTTCCGCATGGCTGAAGTGGTCGCCGCACACGGCCGGTTCCTACCGTGACGGTCGGCTCGGATTACGCCATGATCCGGACAACTGGTGAGGGAGGCGCACCCTATGGACCATGGACCGGGAATGCAGGCGATGCCGGGAATGCCCGGGATGGGAGTGACGGTCTCGTCCGTCGACACGGCCGGTGCCGTGCTCTTCATCGGCTGGGCCCTGGTGATGTGGCTGGCCGTCGCGGTACTCGCCTGGGGAAACCGGCGCGCGGTACGGCCCTGGCTCTACAAGACGGCGGCCGGGCTCATCGCCCTGGGCGTGATCGGCCAGATCGGGCACTTCCAGGAACACGTGGCCCAGGCCGGGTACTGGATCGCCAACCCCTACTCCCCGTCCTGGATGACCCCGTGGGCCAACAGCATCGCCCGGGGCATGGGCGAGATCGATATGACCAAGCCCGGTCTGGGCATGGAGATCCTCCATCTGACGGGCAACTTCATCTTCCTCGCCGGACTGGTCGGCATCGTGCAGATCACCGCACGGGCGGGCCGCGACCTCACCTCCCGCACCTGGGCGAGGATGGGCGTGTGGATGCAGGGCCTCCACGGCGTCGAGCACATCATCCTGACGGCGTCCGTGGCCCTCGGCGCGAGCCGCGCGATCGGCCTGTCCACCTGGTTCGGCGCCATCGACCCCGGCCCGGCCCTGGTGACGTACCGGGTGTGGTGGCACTTCGTCGCCAACCTGATCGGCACCGCCATCCTCGGCCTCGCCGTCTACCACCTGTGGAAGGAACGCCGCCTGGTCCAGGCCGCCCACGGCCGCGCCCCCGCCCCCGTACCCGCCGCGCCGGACCCGGCGGCCGCCCCCGACACCACGCCCCAGCCCGCCCGGGCGGGCCGCCCCTAGCCGTACGGACCACGACGCAGACCTCCGGCGCGATGGAGACACCTCCACCGCACCGGAGGTCTGCGTCTCCCGCCGCCACACTCCGGGCCGCTCACGGAGCCGCCCCCGACAGCCGCAGATGCCCCGCCTGGACCAGGTCAGCCACGTCACGTGGGTGGCACAGCACCCCCGGCCACGGCATCGGCACCCGCCAGATCAGCCCATGCCGCGTGTCCAGGCCCGGCACCGGCACACCGAGCCACGCCCCGCGCCCGAGACAGCGGGCGTACCCGGTCGGCCAGGTCTCAGTCGTCTGAGGCGGTACGAGCGCGTAATAGCGGTCCTGCCACGGGTCGCGGACCACGGGCCCGCGCAGGCGGGCCAGCACCGCGGCGACCTCGCCATGGGCGGTGGCGTCGGCGGCGGCGTGCACGGTGGCGGCGCTGATCCGGATCGCGTCGAAGAGGCGGCCCAGCGGCAGTATCGCGGGGCCCTCGCACCAGGCGTCCCACACGGCGGTGGGATGGTCATGGGCGGAGGCCAGCCAGTCCGCGCACGCCTGGGCGGGCGGCCTGGCGGCGAGGACCGCCCGCAGCGCGGCCCGCAGCGCGGCGTTCATACCGCCGCCGGCAGGGATCCCGGAGCTGCGGCCTCGCGGCGGGCCCGGCACGGCTCCCACCCGGCCACGGCGTACGGTAGCGCCGACGCCCGCCCGGCCCGCCGCGTGATGGCCACGGCGGGCGCCGGACCGCGCCGCGCGGTGTACCAGCCGGACGGGCGCTGGGGTGTGGTGTGTTCGGGGGATGTGGTCACGAATGACCTCCAGAGGGACGGGACATGGCCCGACCGACCGTAGAGAGCCGATTGCGCTTCCGTGCGCCGATTGCGCGGAGTTGCGAAGGACGGGCACCCGTTGCCGGAGGTTGCTCAGATCTCGCCGAGGAATCCGCGCGCCCGGGTGATCAGCCGCTGGGCCTGACGGCCACTCACGGCCGACTCGGCGAGCCAGTCCCACGACCGCTCGTAGAGCTGGATCGACTCCTCGTCGTCCAGCCACATCTCCGTGTTGATCGTCTCCACGATGACAAGCCGCTGATCGTAGATCCAGAACGCGTGAGCTGGTATGCGGCGAAGCTGGGCGTCGAACGGCACGACTCCCAGCTCGACTGTGTCCAGGCCGATCAGCGAGACCAGCCGGTCCAACTGCGCCGCGTGCACCCCGGCCGGGCAGGCACGGGCGTACAAGGCCCCCTCCCAGACCAAGAAGCGGAACAGCTTCCCTGGGGTGTACAGCGCCTCTTGCCGACGGATCCGGGTCCGTACGGCGCCCTCAATGTCCGTGGTGATCCGCCGGAACTCGGCGCTGGCGGCGAATCCATGCCGCGCGTACTCGGCCGTCTGGAACATGCCCGGGATCCGGGTGACCTCGACGCCTCGGATCATCCGCGTGGCGCTCGTCTCCGTGATCGCCCGCTCCTGGCGTGCCTGGTACCCGGCCGACAGCTGGCGCCGCCAGGACCGGTACTTCGTCTCCAGCGCGGCCAGCCGCCCCTTCAGCTCACCGGCTAGCTCAGGGCGCCCCACACCATCGGCCCACGCGTGCACGTCGGTGACCGATGGCGTCTGCTTGCCGTTCTCCACGCGGCTGACCTTTGACCGCTGCCAGCCCAGCTTCTCCGCCAAGTCCTTGCCGGTGAGCCCGGACTCGGTGCGCAGCTCGCGGAGCCGAACACCGAGGGCCACCCGGGCGGTCTGGAAATCTGTGGTCACATGGGGGAACGTACCCGCATCTGGAAGTCGCCGGTACGGATCGCGTGGTGACCTGCGGCATCCCTGGTCTGACACGCGGCCAGCACCTCTGCGGGGTCTTCGCTGACGATGACACCCAACGTGGTGTCGTCCTCATCGAAGACGAAGCGCACGAGCGTGCGCGAGTCGAACAGCCAGAAGTCGAAGTCCGGCAGACCGAGACGGATCGCCTCCGACCGGGTCATGTTGCGGATGTCCTCGCCCGCCGCGACGTTGCCGAGCCCGGAGGCCAGCAGGAACCGCTGCCCGTCTGTCGCGGGCTCGTCGACGATCCGGACGCGCTCGAACCGCTTCCCGGTAAGGGTCTGCTCACGGACGTTGCGCTGCCACTCGCTGAACGGCTCGGCGGACAGATCCGACCCGTTCTGCCAGCGCCGCCACTTCGCGCTCTTACGGTCTGAGGCATAGCCGCGCCGGGTTTCCAGACGCCAAGCGGTGTGCTGGAAGTCGCGGAACATGTGGGTGATCTCTGAGAACGGGGCCATCTCGCGTGCGGCGGCACGCGGAGCGAAGCGGATGAGGAGTTCACGCGGCACGACCACGAAGGTCTCCGACTCCTTGACGTCCCTGAGCTGAGCGAGGTGAGCGGGGTCGGTGACCCGCTCACCCTGGACGAGGACGTTGCTGGTCCCCTCGATCTCGTAGAGGGATGGGCAGTCGCCTTCGTCGCTGGTCGTGCCGAGGAACCTGAGCGGCATATCGTCTCCTTGGGCCGGGCTCTTCAGGATGCGACTGGCCGTATCAGCATGCTCGCGGATTGTGCTGAGTTGCGAAATGAGAGCGGCGGCTCGCCGGATTGCGCGCAATCGGAGGCGTACCACCAGGGACGTCAGCGACGCACGATGGGTGAACCCCGGCTATCGGCCACGAGCCGGTCTGCTGCGGGCCGGAACTGAGCCGGCCCGGCAGGCACGGGGCCGATACGGCGCTCGCCGGCGCCAACGGGAGGCTCCCGGGGTCATCCCCGCACCTCACCCCCGCCCCCAGGGCGCGCCCGCCGCGTGTCACGAGCGGACGGAAGCATCAGGAAGCGCCACCCGCCCGGCATCACCTCACAGCGAGTGGACGTCCGTCATCTCGGCGGTCGCGCTGAACGCGGGCGTCCCGCCCTGGCGTCCGCTGATCCGGACCGTGCGGCGCGGCGCGGGTGCCGTGCGCTCCTCGCGGGGGCCGGCCTCGATCCAGCACGGTGTGTCGAACTCGACATAGCGGTGGAAGGAGATGTCCATGGAGGTCGGTGTCCAGGCGCCGACCCCACCCTGGCAGGCGTGCCCCGCCTGCCGGACCGCCTCCAGCAGCACCATCCCCGGCACATGGTCGACGGCGTGGTCGAAGAGGACGGGGTGGGCGGTGTCGGCCCGCAGCCGCCACCGGCCCTCGCCGGTGGCGGGGGAGAGGACCACGTCCTGGGCCAGCCGCCGTCCGACGCTGGCGCGCGCGACGGCCCTCGGGGGGCGCGGCGCGCCCGCGAAGACCGCGGCGGTGTGCCCGCGCTCGCCGCGCAGCCGCTGGTACACGGCGGGGGAGTGGCACCCGAACCGGGTGCTGGCCGTGGCCACCAGCACGCCCGCGCGCACGACTTCCAGATGGACCGTCATCATCGTCGGCAGCGAGCGGCTGCTGCGGATGTCGGAGAAGACCGCGTGCACGTCCACGTCCGCCGGGGCGGTCTCGATCCGCAGCGCCCGGGGGTCGACCGCGTACTGGAGCCTGGACCAGCTCAGCTGGTAGCCGAAGGGGACGCCGTAGGCGACGTGGGCCAGCAGCGGGAAGGTCTGCCGGACCGTCTCGCACAGCAGCAGCGGGTCGTACCAGCCGTGCTCGGAGCCGTAGAAGCTGTGGCTGCGCGGCCACTGGGCGGTGACGGTGAAGGCGTCGGGACCCGCCTGCTCCCAGCCCGTCAGGAACACTTCCGACAGGGCCGCCCGGTGCACGTACTCCTTGGCGACCGTCGTGGTCAGCGCGGGTCTTGTCACGGCCGGGCGTGCTGATGTGAGCATGGGCTTCTCCCCTCGGGCGTGCGCGGATGGGAGCCCCCCTGGCTCTACCGTATCGAGGGGGCCATCTGTAAAATAAGGTTGTTCGTTTTTTTTGTCGAGAGAGACCGGGGCCGATGGCTGAGCCGAAACAGGAACGGGCGGTGAGGACGCGGGAGGCGATCCTCTACGCGGCCGCCGAAATCTTCGACGCGTACGGGTACACCGGCGCCAGCATCAGCAAGATCATGGAACGCGCCCAGGTGACCCAGGGCGGCATGTACTTCCACTTCAAGTCCAAACTCGGCCTGGCCCAGGCCGTCCTGGCGCACCAGCAGGAATTCGTCCACGTCCCCGAGGCCCCGCCCGGCCTCCAGGGCCTGATCGACCTCAACTTCTTCCTCGCCGCCGAACTCCAGAACAACGTCCTCTTCCGCGCCAGCGTCCGCCTCGCCGTCGAGCAGGGCGACTTCGGGATGCGCGACGACACCGCCTACCAGGAGTGGGTGGACCAGTTCCACACCCTGCTGTGCGCGGCGCGCGAGCGCGGCGAACTCCTGCCGGACGTCGACGAGCGGGAGTTCGCCAACGTCCTGGTCGGCGCCTACAGCGGAACCCAGGTGTTCTCCAACGTCGCCTCGGGCCGGGCGGACCTGCCCCAGCGCCTGGTGTCGCTGTGGCGGTATCTGCTGCCCGCCGTCGCCACCGAGGAGACCCGGGCCCGGCTGCGGCTGCCCGGCGGCGCCGGAAGGCTCGCCGCGTGAGCGGCTTAACGGTCGTCCTGACCGGCGCCACCGGCTTCATCGGCTCCGCCGTCCTGCGCGAGCTGCGCCGCCGCCGCGCCCGGCACGGCCTGGTGATCCACACGGTCGGGCGGCGCCCGCCGGCCCGCCCCCGCGCCGGGGAGCGGTGGACCCGCGCCGACCTGGCCGAGCCGGGCACCCTGGCGGGGGTGTGCGCGGGCGCCGATGTCCTGCTGCACCTGGCATCGCTGATCGGCCCGGACGAGGAGCGGTGCGCGGCGGTCAACACCGCCGGCAGCGCCGCCCTGATGGCGCAGGCCACCCGGGCCGGGGTGGGGCGGATCGTCCATCTGTCGACCGCCGCCGTCTACGGCGAGGGCCCCCACCGGGGCATCGCGGTCGGCGAGGTGCAGCCCGCGCCGCTCTCCCCGGCCAGCCGGACCCGGCTGGCC
>NZ_JBHVHF010000233.1:0-13258 GCF_042800315.1 Streptomyces sp. NPDC057638 | reverse complement strand
GCTCGCCCCACGCTCCCCGGACCCGGTCCGGGGGGCCCCTCGGCTCCGTGGGCCCGCTGCCACCCGACGCGCGGGTGGAAGGGGCGGGCGCGGCCGCCGGTCCGGGGGAGCGGCCCGCCACCGGGTCCGGTGGAGCGCCGCCCACGGACCCGGTGCCCGGCCCCGGCCCTCGCCAGGGGGAGGTGGTCCCCGACTACGACCCGCGCGCCTTCCCGCCCTTCGCCGTCACCGTCGACCTCGCCGTCTTCACCGTCCGCGCCGCCGCCCCCGGTGCCGCCACCGCCCGCAGTGCCCTTCACGTACTGCTGGTGAAGCGCGGCGAACCCCCCTTCCAGGGCGACTGGGCGCTGCCCGGAGGCTTCGTACGGCCCGAGGAGTCCGCCGAGGGCGCGGCGCGGCGGGAACTGGCGGAGGAGACCGGGCTCTCCCCGCGGACGGTGGAGGAACTCCACCTGGAACAGCTGCGCACCTACAGCGACCCCGGCCGTGACCCGAGGATGCGGGTCGTCTCCGTCGCCTACACCGCGCTCATGCCCGATCTCCCCGAGCCGCGCGGCGGCGGGGACGCCGCCCACGCGCGGTGGGTCCCGCTGGCGGACGCCACCGCGCTCGCCTTCGATCATGAGCGGATCCTCGCCGACGCCCATGAACGCGTCGGCGCGAGGCTCGAATACACCTGTCTCGCCACCGGGTTCTGCCCCGCCGAGTTCACCCTCGGCGAGCTGCGCACGGTCTACGAGACGGTCTGGGGGGTCGAGCTGGACCGCCCCAACTTCCGGCGCAAGGTCCTCGCCACACCCGGCTTCGTGCAGGCCGTCGAGGGTCCGCCGCGCCGCACCGGCGGACGGGGCAAGCCCGCCGCCCTCTACCGGGCGGGCGCCGCGACCGCGCTGTACCCACCCCTCCTGCGACCGGAAGGACGGCAGTCATGACCACGATCAGGACCCCGGGCACCCTCACCAAGCAGGCCGCCACCGGCTCCCTCATAGGGCTCGCCCTGGGGGACGCGCTCGGCTTCCCGACCGAGTTCGACGACGTACCCCAGATCCTCGCCAAGCTCGGCCCCTGGCGGGACATGCCGCTGCCCAGGCCCGCCTTCGTCACCGACGACACCCAGATGACGCTCGCCGTGGGCCGGGCCATCCGCAGCGCCACGGACAGCGGTCCGCTCGACCCCGCCCGGCTGACCGCCCCGCTGCGCCGGGAGTTCACCGCCTGGTACCACTCGCCGGAGAACAACCGCGCCCCCGGGCGCACCTGTCTGCTCGCCTGTCAGCTCCTGGACGACGAGCGGCTGCCCTGGACCGAGGCGAGCCAGATGGGCTCCAAGGGCTGCGGCGCCAATATGCGAGTGGCGCCCCTGGGGCTGGTGTCCGGCCTCAGCGACCAGCAGCGTGCCGGAGCCGCGCAGCTCCAGGCGGCGCTCACCCATGGCCACCCCACCGCGCTGACCGCCAGTGATCTCACCTCGCACGCCGTCCACCTGCTGACGCGCGGGGTGGCGCCCGGGGATCTCGTCGCCCGGTTGCGCGCCTACGCGTACGAGAACCGGGGCCGCTACCACGAGCGGTGGCTCGGCCGGCTCTGGAGCCGCTCCCAGGACGCCTCGCCGCACGCCTACATCGCCCGGGGCTGGGACGACTGCCTGGACGCCCTGGCCCGGCTCGAAGCGGTGCTGAGGGCGCCCGACCCCGAGGTCGATCCCTGTGTCGCGACCGGTGACGGATGGGTCGCCGAGGAGGCGCTGGCGACCGCGCTCCACTGCTATCTGCTCTTCCCGGACGAGCCGCTCACGGCGCTGCGCCGGGCCGCGTGCACCCAGGGGGACTCGGACTCGATCGCCTGTCTCACCGGGGCGCTGGTGGGGGCGGCGCACGGGGGCGCCGCCTGGCCCAAGGAGTGGTCCGAGCGGATCGAGTACCACAGTGATCTGATGTCGCTGGGTGCCCTCTGGGACTCCTGAGGTCCGCGCACACACCGCGCGGCGACTCCTGAGGTCCGCCCCGGCCGGGCGCTCCCCGGCCCGTACCCGGGCCCGCTCCGGAGGGTGTCGGGGGCGCCGGGGTCCGCGCCCGGCCCGCGGCCGACCGTACGCGGTCCACCGCTGACCGCCGACGGTCCGTCACCCCCCATCCGCCACCCCGGCGCGCCGGGTTCCGCGCCGCCTCGGCCCGTGGCACGGACGCCCGTGGTACGGACGCCCGCCGGTTGCCGCCTCCCCGTCCACGCTCCGCCCACGCCCCGGTCACGCGGTCCGCCGTGTGGCCGGGGCGGGGGCGCGTAGGGCGCGTGGGCTGACTACGCTGGTCGAGGGCGCGAGTTCCCCAAGGACCCAAGGGAAGCGCCCACGCACGACCCATGACGCGCGACGCGGAACCCACAACAGAAGGAGTACGCCGTGGCGGTACGAGCGGTCCGGGGAGCCGTCCAGCTCGACCGGGACGAGCCCGTTCACATGGGCGAGCGCGTCGGTGAACTCCTCACCGAGGTACTCAAGCGCAACGACCTGAGCCCCGACGACCTGATCAGCGTCTGGTTCACCGCCACCCCGGATCTGTGCAGCGACTTCCCCGCTGCCGCGGCCCGCGCCCTCGGCATCACCGACGTCCCCCTGATCTGTGCCACGGAGATGGACGTCCCGGGCGCGCTGCCGCGCGTCATACGCGTCCTCGCCCATATCGAGACCGGACGTGACCGCGCCGACGTCCGGCATGTCTACCTCGGCGCCGCCGCCGCTCTGCGCAAGGACATCGCCCAGTGAGAACCGCCCTCGTCATCGGAACCGGACTGATCGGGACCTCCGCCGCGCTCGCGCTGGCCGGACGGGGGGTCACCGTCCACCTCCGCGACCACGACCCCGAGCGGGCGCGCACCGCCGCCGCGCTCGGCGCGGGCACCGACGCACCTCCGGAGGGACCCGTCGACCTCGTGGTCATCGCGGTCCCCCCGGCGCACACCGCCACCACCCTCGCCGAGGCCATGCACGCCGGGCTCGCCCGGGGCTACCTCGACGTCGCCAGCGTCAAGGGCCGCCCCCGGCGCGAGCTGGAAGGGCTCTCCCTCGACCTCTCCGCCTACATCGGCTCCCACCCGATGTCCGGCAAGGAGCGCTCGGGGCCGCTCGCGGCCACCGCCGACCTCTTCGAGGGACGGCCCTGGGTCCTCACCCCCACCCGCGACACCGACACCGAGGTCCTCAACCTCGCCCTGGAGCTGGTCGCGCTCTGCCGCGCGGTCCCCGTGGTCATGGACGCCGACGCCCATGACCGGGCCGTCGCGCTCGTCTCCCACACCCCGCAGCTGGTGTCGTCCATGGTCGCCGCCCAGCTGCGGGAGGCCGACGAGACCGCGGTGCGCCTCTGCGGCCAGGGCATCCGCGATGTCACCCGGATCGCCGCCTCCGACCCCCGGATGTGGCTGGAGATCCTCTCCGCCAACCCCGGACCGGTCGCCGACGTCCTCGCCGGGGTCGCCGCCGACCTGGACGAGACGGTACGGGCCCTGCGCTCCCTCCAGTCCAGCGACGACGACAAGCGGCGCGAGGGCGCCGACGGCATCGAGGACGTGCTGCGCCGGGGCACCGAGGGCCGCGCCCGGGTCCCGGGCAAGCACGGCGCCGCCCCGGCCGTCTACGAGGTGGTCGCGGTCCTGATCAGCGACAAGCCCGGCGAACTCGCGCGGATCTTCGCGGACACCGACCGCGCGGGCGTCAATATCGAGGATGTGCGCATCGAGCACGCCACCGGCCAGCAGGCCGGTCTGGTGCAGCTGATGGTCGAGCCCGCGGCCGCCCTGGGCCTGACCGCGGCCCTGCGCGAACGCGGCTGGTCGATCCGCCAGTAGCCTCCGCGTCACGAACCGCCCCGGGGCCGGTCCGTGACGCGAGGCCGTTCGTGACGTGCGCGCCGGTGCCCCGGCGGTACGGAACCGGCTCACCGGCTCCGTACCGCATCCGTACCGGCGCGGGCGGCCCGCCGAGGGGACCCGGCACCGGCCCCCGCGCACCGCGCGGCCCGCCGGGACCCCCTCCCGGGGCGGGACCACCCGCCCCGGCCCCTCCGTGTGTCCATGACGGGTCCGGCACTCGGTAACCTTGTCCGGGGCCCGCCGCACTTCCGCCCGGCCCTCCCCCTCCACCAGGAAAGGTGTCCGACACCGTGGATTCCGTGATCGTCGCCATCGACGGGCCCGCAGGTACGGGCAAGTCGAGCACGTCCAAGGCTGTCGCCGCCGCACTCGGGCTGCGCTACCTGGACACCGGCGCCCAGTACCGGGCGATCACCTGGTGGATGCTCCACAACGGGGTCGACATCGCCGACCCGGCCGCCATCGCCACCGTCGCCGAGAAGCCCTCGGTCGTCTCCGGGACCGACCCGGCCGCGCCGACGATCAGCGTCGACGGCGTCGACGCCACCGGCCCGATCCGGACCCCGGAGGTCAGCGCCGCGGTCAGCGCGGTCAGCGCGGTCCCCGAGGTCCGCACCCGGATCACCGCGCTCCAGCGGTCCATCGCCACCGGCGCCCCCACCGGCATCGTGGTCGAGGGCCGGGACATCGGCACCACCGTGCTGCCGGACGCGGACGTCAAGATCTTCCTCACCGCCTCGGCCGAGGCGCGCGCCGCCCGCCGCGCCGGTGAGACCGCGGGCGCGGACCTCGCCGCCACCAAGGCCGCCCTGATCAAGCGGGACGCCGCCGACTCCGGCCGCAAGACCTCCCCGCTCGCCAAGGCCGATGACGCGATCGAGGTGGACACCACCGAGCTGACGCTGGCACAGGTCATCGAGCGGGTCGTCGCCCTGGTCGAGGAGCGGCGGGCCGCGAAGTGAGCACGGCGGCCACCCAGGCCGCCCCCTCGCCGGGGGGCGCGGCCGTCGGACGGCGGATCGGTATCGGCCTGATGTACGGGCTGTGGCGGCCCCGGGTGCTCGGCGCCTGGCGGGTGCCCGCCGCCGGGCCGGTGATCCTGGCGGTGAACCACTCCCATGTCATCGACGGCCCCATGCTGATGGGCACCGCGCCCCGGCCCGTGCACTTCCTGATCAAGAAGGAGGCGTTCATCGGGCCGCTCGACCCGTTCCTCCTGGGGATCGGACAGCTCAAGGTGGACCGGGAGAGCACCGACCGGGCCGCCGTGACCGGAGCGCTGGGCGTGCTGGAGAACGGCGGGGTGCTGGGGATCTTCCCCGAGGGCACCCGGGGTGAGGGCGACTTCGCCTCGCTCCGCGCCGGACTCGCCTACTTCGCCGTCCGTGGCGGGGCGCCGATCGTGCCGGTCGCGGTCCTGGGCGGCGGTGAGCGCAAGGGACGGCTGCTCCCGGCGCTGCCACCGCTGCGGGGACGGGTGGACATCGTCTTCGGGGACGCCTTCCGGGCCGCCGAGCCCGGCGGCCGACGCACCCGCGCGGCACTGGACGAGGCCACCGTCCGCATCCAGGAGCGGCTCACCGCCCACCTGGAAAACGCCAGGCGCCTGACCGGGCGCGCCGGGTAAGACTTGCAGCAGGGGATCACGGGATCGTGATCCGGTTGACGAACGAGGAACGGACTTCATGAACGACCAGCACGACCACGGAGCACTCGGTGACGCCGAGTACGCGGAGTTCATGGAGCTCGCCGCGGAAGAGGGCTTCGACCTGGAGGAGGTCGAGGACGCGATCGACGCGGCCGGGCACGGCCCGCTGCCGGTCCTCGCCGTCGTCGGCCGCCCCAATGTGGGCAAGTCGACCCTGGTGAACCGGATCATCGGCCGCCGTGAGGCCGTGGTCGAGGACAAGCCCGGTGTCACCCGGGACCGGGTCAGCTACGAGGCCGAGTGGGCGGGCCGCCGCTTCAAGGTCGTCGACACCGGCGGCTGGGAGCAGGACGTCCTCGGTATCGACGCCTCCGTCGCCGCCCAGGCGGAGTACGCCATCGAGGCCGCCGACGCGGTGGTCTTCGTGGTCGACGCGACCGTGGGCGCCACCGACACCGACGAGGCCGTCGTCAGGCTGCTGCGCCGGGCCGGGAAGCCCGTGGTGCTCTGCGCCAACAAGGTGGACGGCCCCAGTGGTGAGGCGGACGCCACCGCGCTCTGGTCGCTCGGCCTCGGCGAGCCGCACCCCGTCTCCTCGCTGCACGGCCGGGGCACCGGCGACATGCTCGACGCCGTCCTGGAGGCGCTGCCGGAGGCCCCGGCGCAGACCTTCGGCACGGCGGTCGGCGGACCGCGCCGGATCGCCCTGATCGGCCGCCCCAACGTGGGCAAGTCCTCGCTGCTCAACAAGGTCGCCAACGAGGAGCGCGTGGTCGTCAACGAGCTGGCGGGCACCACCCGCGACCCGGTCGACGAGCTGATCGAGCTGGGCGGGGTCACCTGGAAGTTCGTGGACACCGCGGGTATCCGCCGCCGGGTCCACCTCCAGGAGGGCGCCGACTACTACGCCTCGCTGCGCACGGCCGCCGCCGTGGAGAAGGCGGAGGTCGCCGTCATCCTGATCGACGCCTCCGAGAGCATCAGCGTCCAGGACCAGCGGATCGTCACCATGGCCGTGGAGGCGGGCCGGGCGTTGGTGCTGGCCTTCAACAAGTGGGACACCCTCGACGAGGAGCGCCGCTACTACCTGGAGCGGGAGATCGAGACCGAGCTCGCCCAGATCGCCTGGGCGCCCCGGGTCAATGTCTCCGCCCGCACGGGCCGTCATATGGAGAAGCTGGTTCCCGCGATCGAGGCGTCCCTCGCGGGCTGGGAGACCCGGGTCCCCACCGGTCGGCTCAACGCCTTCCTCGGTGAGATCGTCGCCTCCCACCCGCATCCGATCCGTGGTGGCAAGCAGCCCCGGATCCTCTTCGGCACCCAGGCGGGCACCAAGCCGCCCCGGTTCGTCCTCTTCGCCTCGGGCTTCCTGGAGCACGGCTACCGCCGCTTCGTGGAGCGCAGGCTCCGGGAGGAGTTCGGCTTCGAGGGCACCCCGATCCAGATCTCGGTCCGGGTCCGCGAGAAGCGCGGCCGCAAGAAGTAGCCACCGGGCGGGTGCTTCCCGCTCGTAGCCGGGGGAGGGCCCCGGTCCCGACCGTTCACGGCGGTCTGGACCGGGGCCCTCCGCCGTGCCCGGAGGTGCTCAGTCGCCGCGCCGGGGCGCCGGTGGCAGGGCGGGATGGTGGCCGATCTGAGGTCGGGGGACCGGATAGGGCTGCCAGCCGGTGCCGGGCTGGGGCTGGGGGACCGCTTCCAGGCCCCGGGCGCTGAGCCCGTTGCCGAACGGCTTGAAGTCGAGGTCCTCCTCGCCGGTGCGGTCGCCGGGGAGGGCCCGGAACGCCCTGCGGTACTCCGTGTAGAGCGTGTCGTAGATGGGGGTGAGGGAGAAGGGGTCCACCACCGGCTCCCGGGAGGGGCGCATCCCGGGGATCTGGCTCGGGTAGGGCTGGCGGGAGGGGTCGTAGGTGTGCACGTACCGTGCAACGACCCAGGCTCCCGCCCGTCACTCCCCAGGCACCAGGGGCCGGTGGTGCGGGAGGGTCAGCTGGTGCCCGCCAGCGGCATCGCCGCGGCGACGAGCTGGCCGCCCGCCGCCGCCTTCTCCAGCGCGTCCCTGAGCAGGTCCTCCCGGGGCTGCTGGCCGATCGCGCCGACCGGTGCCGCGTACACCATCACGGTGCGGGAGGTGGCGGCGGCCAGCCGCCACTCCTCGGTGACCTGGAGCGGCTGGTGGGCCTGCCACCAGGCGACGGGCTTGCCCCCGGTGGCGGAGGGCTGGAGCACCGCGTGCAGCTGGCCCGCGGCGAGCAGCACCGACCAGCCGCCCAGCGGTACGGGTCGCCGATTGACGTCATGGACGGGGACGAAACCCTGCTCGATCAGCAGGGGCAGGAAGACATCGCCGGGGCCCGTGGTGCCGGGGCGGGCGATGGGCGCGGTGGGTTCGACCACCAGGGCGGGGTGGAGGTCGTTGCCGATCAGGATGAGTCCGCTGGTGACTCCGAGGACCGCCTGGCCGGGGGAGGTACGGGGGCCGTCGGACGGCCGGGGGCCCGCGCCGGGGTGGACCGGGACGGAGGGGGCGGGCTGCCCGCCGGTGATGGACCGCACGGCGCCCTTCAGTTCGTCCTCGGAGATCTGGACGACCCGGGAGGGGACACAGCCCGCGTGGGCGAAGGCGAGTACCGCGGTCTCCTCGCCGACGAAGAGCAGGGTGCTGGTCCGCTCCCGCACGGGATCGCCCTGGGTGCGGCAGGAGGCGCAGTCGTAGCTGCCGGGGGCGGACTCGCCGCTGAGCAGCCGGTCGGCTTCTTCGTCACCGATCTCGGCGCGTACCTCGTCGCTGACGTCGAGCATGGGCGGCACGGGTGGCTCCTCGGACTTGATGGGATGTGATCGGTAGGTGATCGGGGTGAACAGGTCTGGACGCGTCTGGGCGTGTCTGGACCGGTCTGGCGGGGACCGGGTGGCGCTGTGACGCGGCACGCCGGGCGCCGGGCCGGATGGGCCCCGGCTGATAAAGGGTTCAACGGGCGTCTGTGGCCCGAGTCACGCCCGGCGGGGATCGGAATCGCACCATCCAGCGCGCGCGGTGAGGAGCGCAGCGGAATCGGTTACTCCGTGTCAGGGTCCGCTGAGTGACGTTGCTCTGATGAGGTGAAGAGACTCACAGGTTTACCCATCAGTGGGTCGACATAGCGGGAAATCACCCGATCAAGTGGGTGTCCTGATAGTGCCGTTACCGCAAGTAACTAGGAACTGGCCTGGGTGAACGGGCCATCCGTTGATACCGGAACCGAACTGTCCCTAGATTCCTCCGCCGTGTGCAGAGAGCACCGCCCGGGTCAGCCCGTCCCGGTCCCGTCCGCCGTGTGCGGCCGGGTCCCGCACGACCGAGCACGAACCAGTACCCCGTCCGGCGCTGAGCACGGGAGCGCCGGACACCGCGTACGACCCCCTCGGACGGGCCGGGTGGCGCGGGACCTGACGCCGGACGCGTCATGGGCCCGCGCCACCGGGAGGGATCCCGGGTGTTTCGAGAGGGATCTGATGTTCTCGATTTCCGGTTCCAGGCGTGGGCGTGAGATCGCGGTCCTGGTGGGTGCCGCGATGGTGACACCGCTGGCCCTGCTGAACGCCGCGGCGGGCGAGGCGCGCGCGGCCGATCGGGGAGTGTGGGACCGCATCGCCCAGTGCGAGAGCGGCGGAAACTGGCATATCGACACCGGTAACGGCTACTACGGCGGACTCCAGTTCTCCGCCGGGACCTGGCGGGCCTTCGGCGGCACGGCGTACGCGTCGACCGCGGACCGTGCCAGCAAGTCCCAGCAGATCGCCATCGCGGCGAAGGTCCAGCGGTCGCAGGGGTGGGGCGCCTGGCCGACCTGCTCCCGGCGCGCGGGCGCCTACGGCGACGCGCCCTCCGTCGGCCGGCCGGAGACGGCGTCCTCCCGCTCCGGCTCCTCCGGCTCCTCCGGCTCCTCCGGCTCCTCCGGCTACAAGGCGAAGGCCACGGCCGACCGGTCCCGTGCCGACCACTCCCGCGGCGCGTACACCTCCGCCGACCGCCAGCGCTCCGCCGGACGGGATGGATCGCGTGTGGGCTCCGGCGGTACGTACACCGTCCGGCCCGGCGACACCCTCAGTGGGATCGCCGCCGCGCGCGGACTGGACTGGCGCGCGGTCCAC
This sequence comes from Streptomyces sp. NPDC057638, assembly GCF_042800315.1. Lineage (NCBI taxonomy): Bacteria > Bacillati > Actinomycetota > Actinomycetes > Kitasatosporales > Streptomycetaceae > Streptomyces > Streptomyces sp. NPDC057638. The sequence continues at coordinate 3,612 of NZ_JBHVHF010000233.1, read as the reverse complement.
GCCGCCAACCGGCAGGTCATCGGCGGCGACCCGAATGTGATCATCGTGGGCCAGCGGCTCGCGCTCTGAGTCCACGCTCCGGGCTCGCGCTCCGAGCCCGCGTCATACGACGGCCGACGGCCGCGCGGACGGTGGGCCCGCCCTCCGCCCGGTCAGCCCCCGAGGCCCCCGCGGCTCCGTCGCACCTCCCGCCTCGCGTCCGTACTGCCGTACCGCCGTCCCCCGTACGGGGGAAGCCGGTCGTGCCGGGGCCGGACCACCCCCGACCTCACCCCCCACGGAAGCCCCGCCCGTCCCCCCCCGGGCGGGGCTTCCCCCCTTCGAGGAGCGGGCGGTCGATTGATCTGTTCGGCGTGAAGTAGGGGTATCCGAACGGCGTACACCCCGATCAACATGCGGCGTTTACGGTGCTTCCGACGCGTACAGTCCGATCCTGACCATTCATCACCCTTGGGGACGGACCGGCCAGCGGTATGCGTATCTCCTTCCTGCTCCACAACGCGTACGGAATCGGGGGAACGATCCGTACCACCTTCAACCTCACCCAGGCGCTCGCCGAGCGGCACGAGGTCGAGATCGTCTCGGTCTTCCGCCATCGCGAGACGCCGATGATGGAGCCGCCCGACGGGGTGGCCCTGCGGCATCTGGTCGATCTGCGCCCGGCCTCACCCGGCTACGACGGCGACCGCCCCGGGCACCGGCGGCCCGCCCGGGTCTTCCCGCGCGGAGACGGGCGGCACCGCCAGTACAGCGCCCTCACCGACGACCGGATCGCCGCGTATCTGCGGGGCGTCGACGCCGATGTCGTGGTGGGCACCCGGCCAGGACTCAATGTCCACATCGCGTGCCAGACCCGCCGCGGCGTGGTCCGGGTCGGCCAGGAACACCTCACCCTGGACAGCCACGGCTACCGGCTGCGGCGGGAGATCGGCTACCGCTATCCCCTGCTCGACGCGCTCACCACGGTCACCGAGGCAGACGCCCACGCCTACCGGCGGCTGGGGCTCGGCGCCGTACGGATCGAGGCCGTCCCCAACAGCGTCCCGGCGCCGTCCGTGCCGCCCTCGGACGGCACCGCGCCCTCCGTTGTCGCGGCGGGGCGGCTCACCCGGGTCAAGCGGTACGACGTGCTGGTCGACGCCTTCGCGGAGGTCGCCGCCGTACGGCCCGAATGGCAGCTGAGGATCTACGGCGGCGGGGACGCCACCGGCAATGAGCACGCCGCCCTGACCGAGCGGATCGCCGACCTCCAGATGGACAAGCACATCACCCTGATGGGCACCGTGGGCCGGATGGAGGAGGAGTGGGTCAAGGGCTCCATCGCCGCCTCCACCTCAGCCCGGGAGTCCTTCGGTATGGGCATCGTCGAGGCGATGCGCTGTGGACTGCCCGTGGTCGCCACCGACTGTCCGCACGGCCCCCGGGAGATCGTCGAGGACGGGGTGGACGGGCGGCTGGTCCCCGTCGGGGACAGCGCGGCCGTCGCCCGCGCCCTCCTGGAGCTGATCGACGACGACCCCCGGCGCCACCGGATGGCCGCCGCGGCCCGCGCCGCCGCCGAGCGCTTCGACCCGGCCCGGATCGCCGAACGCCAGGAGGCCCTCTTCCGGGAACTGCTCGCGGTCCCCGGGCGCGGCAGCGCCCGTTCCGCCCTGCGGGACGCCGGGCACCGCGTCCGGGGCGCGCTGATCGGCGCCGCCTACGATCTGCGGCACTGGGCGGGGGACACCGTACGCAGGACGGGGATCCGCCGGCCCGGCCGTTGGGGAGGGCCCGGACGTTCGGAGAGACACGGTCAGCCGGAAGGGCACAGGCAGCTGGAAGGGCACGGCCATACGGAGGCGCGCGCCCGTACCGGAGGGCCCGGCCGTCCCCGTACCTGATCACGGCGGTCACGGCGGAATCGCGGACCGGAACCGTCCGCGAGGGCTGGCAGACTCGGCGCCATGCTGGACACCTCGGCACGACTCCTGCGCCTGCTCTCCCTGCTCCAGGCCCACCGTGAGTGGTCCGGACCCGAACTCGCCGACCGGCTCGGCATCACCCCGCGCACCGTGCGCCGGGACGTCGACCGGCTGCGTGAACTCGGCTACCCGGTCCACGCCACCCCGGGCGTCGGCGGTGGCTACCAACTCGGCCAGGGCGCGCGGATGCCGCCCCTGCTCCTCGACGACGAGGAGGCGGTCGCCGTCGCCGTCGGGCTGCGCACGGCGGCGGGCCAGGGCGTCGAGGGCATCGGCGAGACCTCCGTACGCGCCCTCGCCAAGCTGGAACAGGTGCTGCCCGAGCGGCTGCGGCGGCGGGTGGGCGCGCTGACCTCCTTCACCGTCCCCATGCTGCGGGAGCGCCGGATCCAGGTCGACCCCTCCGTCCTCACGGAGCTGGCCAACGCCTGCCGGGACGCCGAGCTGCTGCGCTTCGAGTACCGCGACCACGGGGGCAACGTCACCCGCCGTACGGTCGAACCGCACCGGCTGGTCTGCACCGAGTACCGCTGGTACCTCGTCGCCTGGGACCAGGACCGGGACGGCTGGCGTACGTTCCGGGTGGACCGGATCACGCCCACCCCGCCGCACGGGCCGCGCTTCACGCCCCGTACACCGCCCGCCGAGGACCTCGCGGCCTATGTCTCCCAGGGCGTCTCCACCCGTGCCTACGCCGAGCGGGCGACCCTCCGGCTGCGGATCCCCGCCGAGGAGGCGGCGCGGCTGGTGGGGCCGATGGACGGGGTGGTGGAGCCGGTGGACGGCGCGAGCTGTCTGCTGCGGACCGGCGCGACCACCCTGGAGGGGATGGTGGTCCATGTGCTGTTCCTGGGCGTGGACTTCGAGGTGGTCGAACCACCGGAGCTGGTCGAGCGGATCAGGGAACTGCGGGACCGGCTGAGCCGGGCGGTGGAGTGACGGCCCGCGGCGGGCGCGCGAGAGTACTCAGCCGGTGGCCTATGAATTATTCATGGCCTATCAATTCGTTGCCGCCGCCGTGTCGAATGAATGTCGGGTGGGAATTCCCTCTGATTACCGGGCTTGGGCGAATTACCGTGTGATGGCTGTCGAACTGCTCGTTCGGGTGATGAGGCGGGGCCGAACGCGCGCCGTGTCGCCGTGACGACCGGGGCGCGCGGGGGCGCCGGGACACCGGGCCTCTCCGCTTCCGTCACCGTCCGCTGCCACCTACCGTGGAGGACATGGCCTTCATACCGCCCCCCGATGACCCGTCCGGCGACACGCTCGACGCCTATGTCGGACTGTCCGCCGAACACGCCGAGCGGCGCGCCCGTGAACAGGGCTGGACCACGGTGAGAGCGCTGCCACCGGGCGCGATCATCACCCTCGAATACGTCGCGGGCCGGCTGAACTTCGAGGTCACCCATGGCCGGGTGACCCGCTGCTGGCACGGCTGACCGCGCGAGACCTCCTGTCCCGGCCGGCCCGGCCCGTGCCGTAATCCGTCGCCGCCGGGGTGGCCGGGCCGGACCCGCCCGGACCGACGGAAGGCCCCGGCCCACAGGGGGCCGCGGCCGTCGGACGCCGTCCGTGCCCCTCCGGCCCGGCGCCTGCCGTCCGCAGGCAGCCGGGGGCCCGGAGGCCGACGTGCTGGGGCCGCCGGGCG
>NZ_JBHVHF010000232.1:0-13320 GCF_042800315.1 Streptomyces sp. NPDC057638 | reverse complement strand
GCCGGGCTCCCTGACGTTCGCGTGACGGAACCGCCCCCCGTACGGTCACGGTTCCGGACCGTCCCCGGTGCCCGTCTCAGCCCTCCCGCGCGACCCGGGCGGCCAGGTTCCTCGGGGTGGCCAGGAAGATCGTGACCACGGCGAGGACGGCGGCGAGCCAGGTGACGGTGTGGAACGCGTCGGTGAGCGCCTGGACCGTCTCCGGGGATTCCCCCGCCTCCAGTGGCGACGGCGAGCCGCCCGAGGGGATGAGCGCACGGTAGATCACCGTGGTGATCGTGCCGAAGACGGCGATGCCCGTCCCCGCGCCGACCTCGAAGGCGACCGACTCGATCCCCGCCGCCGCGCCCGCCTGGCGCGCGGGCGCGGTGGTCATGATCAGGATCGAGGCCACCGTCTGGATCAGCCCATGGCCGAACCCGACCAGCACCAGACCGAGGGGGACCACCGTGCCGGAGGCGACCATGACATATCCCGCCGCCGCGAGCAGCAGCCCCGCGGGCACGCCCGCCCTCGGTCCCGTACGCGTGACGATCAGACCGCCCGCCAGGCCCGCCACCACCGCCGCGACCGGCATCGGCAGCAGGCGCAGCGCCGCCTGGGCCGCCGAAAGGCCCTCGGCGATCTGGAGGTACTGCACCAGCTGGAGTTCGAACCCGATCATCACCAGCACCGGCAGCACCGAGGCCACCACCCCCGCCCGCAGCGGGGGCAGCCGGAACAGGGAGAGGTCCAGCATGGGGTGGGCCGTCCGCCGCTGCCGCCGTACGAAGAGCACGAGCGCGGTCACACCCAGCACACCCGGCAGTGCCACCTCCCGTACGGTGACGCCGTCGTGGGTGAAGGCCATGATGGCGTAGGCGCTGCCCAGCAGGCCCACGACCGACAGCAGCGGGGAGACGGCCTCCCACGGCTGCCGCTCGGACTCCACCTCATGGCGCAGCAGCAACGCGACGGCGGGCATGACCACGGCCAGGATCGGCAGGTTGACCAGGAAGGTCGAGCCCCACCAGAAGTGCTCCAGCAGGATGCCGCCCGCCACCGGCCCCAGCGCCGCCGCGCTGGCGGCGACCGCGCTCCACGCCCCGATCGCCACCGCGTGGTCGCGGGCACCCGTGAAGGTCTGGCGGATCAGGGCGAGTGTGGCCGGGATGATCATCGCCGCCCCGACCGCCAGGACGGCTCTGCCGCCGACCAGGGCCAGCGGGCCGGAGGCGAACGAGCACAGGACCGAGGCGGCGCCGAAGACCGTCAGTCCGGTCATCAGCAGCCGCTTGTGCCCGATCCGGTCGCCGAGCGGCCCGGTGACCAGCACCAGGCCGACCATCAGCAGGGAGTAGACATCGACGATCCACAACAGCTCGGTCGGGGAGGCATGCAGATCGTCGGCCAGGGTCGGTACGGCGATGGTCAGGATGGTGACGTCCATGGCCGCCGGCAGAAAGGCCAGCAGGAGAACGGTCAGCACCAGCCACTGCCGGGCCGCCCCGGCCCGGGGCAGGGCGCGGCTCACTGGGACGGACCCGGGGCCACCCTGGTTGTCACGATGCGGTGGTGGAGATCTAAGCGTGCGAAGAGCATGGGGTTCGTTCTCCCGTGCGGAGGTCGAGGGAATCGGCAGGGAACACCCCGGCCGGTGCGGCGGGGTGAGACCACGAGCGCTCCGAGCGGTCGCGGCGCCCGAGCCCGTTCGGGTCGGCCGGGAGTCCGCCGGAAGCGTAGTTGTCGTCCCGTGTGAATCGCGAGGCAATTGAGGCTGGTGAGACTCGATCGCCGGTCACCCTCCGCGCGGACGATCCCCTCCCGCTGGTCCCGCCCACCGGGCCCGTACCGGCTGACCGCCGGTGGTCCCCACCGGCCATGTCCGCCGGTGGCTTGCGCCGTCGGCGAGGCGCTGCTTTGGTGAGAGCGGCAGGGCCATCCACCACGGGGGGGGTCGTGACGGACCGCGCTGATGTGGTGGTGATCGGTGGTGGTCAGTCCGGACTGGCCGCCGCGTACGCCCTGTTACGCAGGGGACTGCGGCCGGTGGTCCTGGAGGCGTCACAGCGGATGGCCGGATCCTGGCCGCGCTACTACGACAGCCTCGTGCTCTTCTCGCCCGTCTGGTACAACTCCCTGCCCGGTCTGCCCTTCGACGGGGACCCGGACCACTATCCCCGCCGTGATGAGGTCGTCTCCTATCTCAGCGCGTACGCCGCGCGCCTCGACGCCGATCTGCGCACCGGCCACCGGGTCCGCGCCGTACGCAGAGCCGGTCCCGGCTCCGGTACCGGTCCCGGCTTCGGCTCCGGTCCCGGCTTCGAGGTGGAGACCGAGGAAGGCGACCCCGTGCTCGCCCGCGCCGTCGTCGCCGCCTCCGGCTCCTTCGGCCGCCCCCACCGCCCCGGACTGCCGGGCCTCACGGGCTTCACCGGGACCGTGCTCCACGCGGCCGAGTACCGCGTCCCGGCGCCCTTCGCCGGTCAGCGGGTGATCGTGGTGGGCGCGGGCAACTCCGCCCTGCAGATCGCCGTCGAACTCAGTGCCGTCGCCCGGGTCACCCTCGCCACCCGCGCGCCCATCCAGTACGCCCCCCAGTGTGTCCTCGGCCGGGACCTCCACTTCTGGCTCGCCCGCCTCGGATTCGACCGCGCACCGCTCGGCCGCGTCCTGCGGAACCCGCCGACACCCCCGGTCATCGACGACGGGCGCTATCGCGCCGCCGTCACCCGGGGCGAGCCGGACCAGCGCCCCCTGTTCACCGGGGCCGACGGCACCAAGGTCACCTGGGCGGACGGGACGCGCGAGGAGGTGGACACCATTGTGCTCGCCACCGGCTACCGTCCCGACCTGCCCTATCTCGCCGCCCTTGACGGCGCCCTCGCCCCGGACGGACGCCCCCGGCAGCGCGGCGGCATCGCGCTCGCCCACCCGGAGCTGGCCTATGTGGGGCTGGAGTGGCAGCACAGCGCCACCTCGAACTCGCTGCGCGGCTCCGGCCGGGACGCCACCCGTATCGCCCGCCGTCTGGCCGCCCGGTTACGCCGCCACTGACCGCCCGGCCCCGCCGTCCCCCTACCGTACGTACGGTACGTACGCGAGATCAGCCATCGAGCAGCGTGCGCGGCCACCGGTCCTCGCGCCCCTGGTCATCGACGCCCAGCGGGCGCGCCGCCGCCCGGAACCCCATCTGGTGCAGCTGGGTGAGCACGGCGTGCACCGCCGGTGTCCACGGCCCGGCCGGGCGGCGGACGGTGTCCCCGACCCGCACGACACCGGCACTGACGTTCCCGCCGTACGGAGGTTCCTCCCCCTCCCGGCGCACCGTGCAAGCGTGGGGGCCCAGCGCGCCGGGAGCACCTGGTTTTCCGGCCCGCCACCCACTCACCCCGGCCGCCCGTCGCAACAGCTCTGTTACAGTGACGCGGCCAGCGGTCACGGAACGAGGAGAGCAGCAGACATGGCGGGTGACGACGACATCTCCGGGTGATACCCGGACCTGACAGGCCACCGGCCGGTGCCCAGGAGCACCGCCGAGCGTGGCCGTCGTGTCGTCCCCTCTTCCCCCTGTCTGCCCGGGCGGAACTCTGTCCCGCCCTCGTCTCCACCACGAGGTCACCGTCATGCCCGACGCCGCCGTCATCTGCTCCCACCTCTCCTTCGCCTGGCCCGACGACACCCCCGTCTTCGAGGACCTGTCCTTCACCGTCGGCACCGGCCGTACCGGGCTCGTCGCGCCCAACGGCTCCGGCAAGACCACCCTGCTCCGGCTGATCGCCGGACGGCTGCGCCCCGGCGCCGGAAGCGTCGTCGTCGACGGCACCCTCGGCTACCTCCCGCAGAACCTCCCGCTCGACGGCACCCTCACGGTCGCCGAGGTCCTCGGCGTCGCGGACGTGATCCGCGCGCTCGACGCCGTCGAGTCGGGAGACGTGAACGAGAAGCACTTCACGACCATCGGCGACGACTGGGACATCGAGGAACGCACCCGCGCCCAGCTCGACCGCCTCGGACTGACCGATCTCACCCTGGACCGACGGCTGAGCACGCTCAGCGGCGGCCAGATCGTCTCGCTCGGCCTCGCCGCCCAACTGCTCAAGCGCCCCGACGTCCTGCTCCTCGACGAACCCACCAACAACCTCGACCTCGCAGCCCGCCACCGGCTCTACGACGTACTGGAGAGCTGGACCGGCTCCCTGCTGCTGGTCAGCCACGACCGCGCCCTCCTCGACCGCATGGAAGGCATCGCCGAACTCGACCGTGGTGAACTGCGCCTGTTCGGCGGCGACTTCACCGCGTACGAAGAGGCCGTACAGGCGGAACGCGAGACCGCCGAGAAGAACATCCGCAACGCCGAACAGGAACTGAAGCGGGAGAAGCGGGAGATGCAGCAGGCCCGGGAGCGGGCCGAGCGCCGGGCCAGCAACGCCGCCCGCAACCTCAAGAACGCGGGCCTGCCCCGCATCTTCGCCGGAAACATGAAGCGCGGCGCCCAGGAATCGGCCGGCCGGGCCGGCCAGACCCACGCCGCCCGCATCAGCGACGCCAAGGCCCGTCTGGACGAGGCCGAACGCTCCCTCCGCGACGACCAGCGGATCACCCTGGACCTGCCCGGCACCCAGGTGCCCAGCGGGCGGACCGTCTTCCACGGCGCGGGGATGCGGGCCGGGCTCACCGGGCGGAACGTCTTCGGCGACGCGGGGATCGACCTGACCGTCCGAGGCCCCGAACGGATCGCGCTGACCGGCCCCAACGGCGCGGGCAAGACCACCCTGCTCCGGCTGATCAGTGGCGACCTCACCCCCGACAGCGGGGAGATCAGGCGCGCTGACGGCCGGATCGCCTACCTCTCCCAGCGGCTGGACCTGCTGGACCCGGACCGCACGGTCGCCGAGAACTTCACCGCCTTCGCGCCCGACCGCCCCGAGGCCGAACGGCTGACCCTGCTCGCCCGCTTCCTTTTCCGCGGCGCCCGCGCCCATCTCCCGGTCGGCGTCCTCTCCGGCGGCGAACGGCTCCGCGCCACCCTCGCCTGCGTCCTGTGCGCCGAACCCGCCCCCCAGCTCCTGCTCCTCGACGAGCCGACGAACAACCTCGACCTGGTCAGCGTCGGACAACTGGAAGGCGCCCTCGGCTCCTACCAGGGCGCGTTCGTCGTGGTCAGCCACGATGAGCGCTTCCTCGCGGGAATCGGCGTGAACCGCTGGCTCCACCTGACCGACGGCACCCTGACCGAGCCGGGCCCGCCCCAGAACTGAACCGCTGCCCTGCCCCAGGCCGCGCCCGCCCGGCGAGTTGAGACGCCGAACGCGGGCGCGGCCTGGGTGTGTTGACCGGCGGAAGACCGCTTCGCCGGGCCGGGTACGGTGATGGGGACATGGGCCGGGAGGCATGTCGCATGCCGCGAAGCAACCGAAGGAGAATCCTGCTACCAGCTGGTAGGTTCCCAGGTCAGGAAGTGTGGGCCCCGCGGACGCGGGGATGGACCCTGATCTAGTCCGCCGACGGAGACGACCGTGACGTGGGCCCCGCGGACGCGGGGATGGACCCCCCAGACCCCTTGCGTACCTGACTCCCCCGCCGTGGGCCCCGCGGACGCGGGGATGGACCGCCACCCACGACCTACCGGGAGATTCTGCGCAGGTGGGCCCCGCGGACGCGGGGATGGACCCAAAAGGCCCTTGACGCGCTGGACGAATGGCTGGTGGGCCCCGCGGACGCGGGGATGGACCCTCCGAGCTGTTCCGGCTTCCGACGGTCGAGGTGTGGGCCCTGCGGACGCGGGGATGGGCCGTCGATCGGCTCGTTGAACTCGCCGGGTGCGGTGTGGGCCCCGCAGGTCGCGGGGATGGAGCGACCGCGTGGGCGCTGGGCTTCCGCCCTGCTGTGGTGGGGTCCGCCTACGGCGAGAGCAGCCGCCGCATCGCCGTGAGGTCCTCCGAAGGGACATCGCGGCGGGTGTGGCCGCCGCAGCCCTGGACCAGGCGGGTGTAGTCGGCCGCGGCGGCCTTGATGCGGCTGCCCAGGGCCGTGCCGTCCTCGCTGGTGCCGAAGTCCTCGGTGGCGGCGTAGACGCCCCGGGGGGAGACGATCGCGTGCAGATAGGAGAACATCGGCCGCAGGGCGTGTTCCAGGACCAGGGAGTGCCGCTCGGTGCCGCCGGTCGCGCCGATGAGGACGGGCATCTCGGAGAGGGTTTCCGGGGGCAGCACGTCGAAGAAGGATTTGAAGAGGCCGCTGAAGGAGGCGTTGAAGGCGGGGGTGACGGCGATCAGGCCGTCCGCGCCCGCGAGCGTCTCGAACGCCTCCTCCAGGGGTTCCGTCGCGAAGCCGCTCAGCATGGCGTCGACGATCGCGCGGGCGAGGGGGCGCAGTTCGACGAAGGAGGACTCCACCGGGACGCCCGCCGTGCCGAACTCCGCGCGGACGGCGGACTCCAGCCGGTCGGCGAGCAGCCGGGTCGAGGACGGGTCACGCAGCCCGCCACTGACGATCACCAGGGTGGTCATCCGTGCCATCTCCTCATCGCGCCGACGGCGATTCCCCGCCGTTCCGCCGACGTTCCCGCAGCAGTGACTGGTGGGTGGGGGCCTTCGCCGCGTCGGGGGAGCGGCCGGTGGCGAACTCCTTGCGCAGTACCGGCACCACCTCTCCGCCCAGCAGGTCCAGTTGTTCGAGGACGGTCTTCAGCGGCAGTCCCGCGTGGTCGACCAGGAAGAGCTGGCGCTGGTAGTCCCCGGCGTACTCACGGAACCCGAGGGTCTTCTCGATCACCTGCTGGGGTGAGCCGACGGTGAGCGGGGTCATCGAGGAGAACTCCTCCAGTGAGGGGCCGTGCCCGTAGACGGGCGCGTTGTCGAAGTAGGGCCGGAATTCGCGGACCGCGTCCTGGCTGTCGCGGCGTATGAAGACCTGGCCGCCGAGGCCGACGACGGCCTGGGCGGCCGTGCCGTGGCCGTAGTGCTCGTAGCGCTGCCGGTACAGCTCCACCAGCCGACGGGTGTGGGAGGAGGGCCAGAAGATGTGATTGGCGAAGAAGCCGTCGCCGTGGTAGGCGGCGAGTTCGGCGATCTCGGGGGTGCGGATGGAGCCGTGCCAGACGAACGGCGGCACACCGTCGAGCGGTCGTGGCGCGAGTGTGAACCCCTGGAGAGCCGAGCGGAACTTTCCCTCCCAGTCGACGACCTCCTCCCGCCACAGCCGCCGCAGCAGGTCGTAGTGCTCCACGGTGAGGGGGACGGCCTCGCGGATGTCCTGTCCGAACCACGGGTAGACGGGGCCGGTGTTCCCCCGTCCCAGCATCACGTCGGCCCGTCCGTCGGCCAGGTGCTGGAGCACCACGAAGTCCTCGGCGATCTTCACCGGGTCGTTGGTGGTGATGAGGGTGGTGGAGGTCGACAGGATGATCCGTTCGGTACGGGCGGCGATATAGCCGAGCAGGGTGGTGGGGGAGGACGGTACGAAGGGCGGATTGTGGTGCTCACCCGTGGCGAAGACATCCAGCCCGACCTCCTCCACCTTCTCCGCGATGGTGAGCGTCGCCTGGATGCGCTCCGCCTCCGTGGGGGTGTGACCGGTGGTCGGGTCGGTGGTGACATCACCGACGGTGAAGATGCCGAACTGCATGTCGCCCATCTCGCCCGCTCCCTTTCGCCGCGTGCCGCCGCCGGGCGCCGTGACACGCCCCCGACGCCCCCGACGGCCCCGGCGCAGACGTCCCGCTGTCCGTGGCGTGTACCGGGGTGCGCATGGCCCGTACGGGTCAGGTCCTCACCCGTACGGCTTACTCCCCCAGGTTCGAGCCGAATCGGGGCGCCCGCCACCCGGGGGCCGCCCTCGTCCCGTACACCGCTCCGCCCCGTACGGCTACCGGCTGGTCAGGGTGGCCGATCGTTACGATGGGGCGTGACCGCACGGTCACCACGGCGGAGAAGGGAGTGGGCCGGTGCAGGACGAGGACGGGCGGCCGCGCCGTCGACGGGCCCAGGGGGAGCTGGAGGCGCTGGTGCTCGCGGCGCTGCGGCGGGCCTCCGGGCCGGTCAACACCACCTGGGTCCAGGAACATCTCGGCGAGGAACTGGCGTACACCACCGTGATCACCATCCTGACCCGGCTGCACACCAAGGGCGCGGTCACCCGGGAGCGGACGGGACGGTCGCTCGTATGGTCCTCCGCCGCCGACGAGTCGGACCTCGCCGCCCTGCGGATGCGCCGGGTACTCGACGCGGAAGCCGACCGGGGGGCCGTGCTGGCCAGCTTCGTCACCTCGTTGTCAGCGGACGACGAGAGGATGCTCCGGGCGCTGCTGGCGCAGGAGGAAGGCTGACCACGTGGGGGTCTTCGTCTTTCTGCCGCTGATCCTGCCGTTCACCGCCTGGCCGGTGGCCCGGCTCGCCGAGCAGCATCTGCATCCCCGTGCCGCGACCCGGCTGCTGACCGTCGTCGCGGGGGTGCTCGCCGTGTGCAGCACGCTCAGCCTGGCGCTGCTCATGGTGGTGGGTACCGCGCAGCTGCCCGGTAACCCGCTGCCCGACGGCTGGTCGGATCCCGAGGTGCGGGCGGCGGTGCCCTATGACGAGGTCGCCGGGAAGGCGGCGATCCCGGCGCTGCTGGCGGTGGTCGCCGGCTCGCTGCGCGCCCTGTGGCGCCACTGCCGGATACGGCGCCGGGCCGTGCGGGCGCTCGCGGGGCTGCGCCCCACGTCCGTCGCGGTGCTCAGCGACCCCACTCCGTACGCGTACGCGCTGCCGGACGGGTCAGCGGACGGACGGGTGGTGGTGACCACCGGCATGCTCGCCTGTCTCGCGCCCCCGGAGCGCCGGGCGCTCTTCGCGCATGAGCGGGCACATCTGACGGGACGTCATCACCGGTATCTGCTCACGGTACGGCTCGCCGCCCTCGCCAACCCGTTTCTGCGTCCGCTGAGTTCGGCCGTGGGGTACGCCTCCGAGCGCTGGGCTGACGAGGACGCCGCCTCGGTGGTGGGCAGCCGCAAGGTGGTGGCGCGGGCGATCGGGACGGCGGCACTGGTCTCCCGTGGCGCTCCGGTGGCGACGCTCGCCGGGTTCGCGGCCCCCGGGCCGGTGCCGCGCCGGGTGGCGGCGCTGCTCGGACCGGCCCCGGTGGCGCGGAGCTGGCCGCCGCTGTCGACCACGATGGGGCTGGCGATGTGGTGCGCCGCCGCCGGGACGGCGGCCTCGGCGCTGTCGTCGGCCAACTCGGCCGTGACGCTCTTCCTGATCCTCAAGGCGGCCACGCCCCTGTGACACCGGGGGAGCGGCCGCCGTGACCCGGGGGAGTCGGTAGGGCCCCGCCCGGTGAGGTCCGGGCCGACGGGTGAGCCCGGCCCGGACCTCACCGTGACGATGGGCGGGTCAACGCCGTCGGGTATCAGCTCTCGTCCTCCTCGCCCTCGAAGAAGTCGCCCATCTCGTCGACGACTTCCGCCGCCACGAGCCCTCCGGCGACGCCGACCGCCAGCCCGGCCGCCCCGGCCGCGACCACGGTGCCCATCCCGGGGCCCGAGCGATGGCCGTGTCCATGGTCGTGTCCGTGGCCGTGCCCATGGTCGTGCGCATGTCCATGGCCGTGCGTAGGGCCATGGGCACGGCCGAGACCATGACCGTATGCGTGGTCGTAGCCCTCGTGCGCACCCGTGTGGGCACCGGGGAAGGAGTGCGCGGTGTGAAGGTCGAGCAGATGCCGCAACCATCCGTCCACCACCGCGTTCCAGTCGGTGTGGCCCACGTTCTCGTACGACACGGAGAAGCGCGCGATCACATCACCGCGCGGGTGGTAACCGCTGCGCTTGTCCGCCTCCAGGACCACCTCCATGGCGTCCGGCGCGGCGAGGAAGGTCACCTCGACCTCGCTCATCGCCTGCGCGTACTGGGGCGCGGGGCTGATCTCGATCTCCTGGTAGAACGGCAGCCGCTGCTGGGTACCGCCGATCCGGCCGTACTCCAGGTCGGCCGAGACGAAGCCGAAGCCGAGCTGCCCGAACGCCTCCAGGATGGCCTCCTGCGCGGGCAGCGGGCCCACCGACAGGGGGTCGAGGTCCCCCTTGTCCCGGGCGCCCGCGACGCCCAGCTCGGTGCGCACGCCCATGACGATGCCGAGGGGCTGTCCGTACAGCTCGGTGACGGGGGTCTCCCAGGGGAGCGTCACCGCGAAGGGCAGGGTGCGCTGTTCGCCCTCCTTGAGCGGGAATCCGCCACCCACGGTGAACCGTTCGAAGACGACGTCTCCGTGGTGCTCGCCCTCCTCCGTCTCCGCCTCGACCCGGGCGATCAGCTCCAGCGTGATGTGCTCGATCTCGGCGTCCGACTTTCCTCCGGTCAGGTGCACCTCGCCCGTCAGGGTGCCACCCGGATGGACCTGTCCGGGGCTGAGCGCGGTGTCCACGGCGGGGCCGCCGAGACCGATCGAACCGAGCAACCTTTTGAACACCATGGCGGTGTCCACTCCCTTCCGTCGTGCCAAGAGGCCGTGCTCCGCCCGCGCGGGGCGGGCGTGGAGCCGTTCCTCTACAGTTCTGTAGAAGCATAGGGGAGCGGGACGGCTACGGCGCGCATGCGCGTCAACACGCCGTGGAGGAAGGGCTGGTGCCCGCTGGGGGGATCCATCGTGGGGGTGCCGGCCAGGGGTGGGCGGCGCGCCCGCGTCGCCCCCACCGGCACGGGACTTCGGCACGGGGCTTCGGTGCGGGCCTTCGCGTCTATGGGGCCGCGCCGGGAGGTTCGTTCGCGCACCGCCGCCCCGGACGCGGGCGGCGGTGTCCGGCGGGCGTTCGGCGGTGGCGTGAACTCGCCTGTACCTCCACGGGCGTGGACCGCACACTGAAGCCCGGTCCGGGGCCGTCGCCTCGGCGGGTCGCGGCTTTCAGAGGGGACCGTGCCGGTGTCGATGTTCCGTGTGCTCCGCGCCGCCCTGTGCGCGACCATCGCGCTGCTGTGCGCGGCCGTCGCCCTGCCCGCCGCGGCCGCCGGTCCTCCCGCGCCCGTGGTGCGCGGCGGTGACAGCCTGTACGGGGCGGGCGTGAGCTGCACCGTCGGCTTCAATGTCCGCCGGGGGAATGTGTACTACGCCCTGGTGTCCGGCGCCTGCGCCGACCGGTCTCCGTCCTGGTACGCCGACCCGGCGGGGACCCTTCCCGTCGGCCGGACCGCGCTCGTCGGCCCTCCCTCCCGTGACTTCGCCCTGATTCAGTACACCAACCCGGCGATCTCCCCGGTGGGTGAGGTGAACCTGCTCAACGGGGGTGTCCGGGACATCACGGATGCGGCCCTCCCGGTGTCGGGGCAGTCGTACTGCCATGTCGGACAGGTGTCGGGCCTGCGCTGCGGCACCTGGACGCCCCAGGGCACCGCCTGTTCGGTGCCCGGTGACATCGGCGGTCCCGCCTTCTCCGGGGGTACCGCGCTCGGGCTGATCTCCAGGAGCAGCGGTGTCTGCCCCGCGGGCACCACCTCCGGCTACGAGCCGGTTCTGGCCCTCCTGGCGGCGTACGGGCTCACGGTCTACTGAGTCCGCCACCCGCCGGGCGAGGCCCTGATGCTCGACCTGACCTGACCTGACCTGACCTGACCTGACCTGACCTGGCCTGACCCGGCCCGGCCCGGCGCGCCATCGGCCGGTGGTGGCGCGGGGGTGGCGCGGGGGTGGGTGTGTGCGGGCGGCAGGTCCGGAGGGGGAGGGCGACGAGGATCACGCGATGGCGTGATGGGCGCTGGAGAATACCGGCAAGTAGCTCATATTGCCTCGCGCAAAGCGGTCATTCATCCCATCGCTGTCACCTCGCCTCCGGGTCGACCTCCCTCCCTCCCGTCACCGGTTGAAAGATCAAAATGGCTTGTGGTTAGCATATGAGCGCCGCCTAGCTCGAAAGAGAAACCTGTGACTGTCAACGAGGACTCGTTCACCAACTGGAAGCGCCGCGAGGAGATCGCGGAGTCGATGATCCCGCTGATCGGGAGGTTGCAGCGGGAGCGGGACGTCACGGTCCTGGTGCACAGCCGTTCCCTGGTGAACAAGTCGGTGGTCAGCATTCTCAAGACCCACCGATTCGCCCGCCAGATCGCCGGTGAGGAGCTCTCGGTCACCGAGACCATGCCCTTCCTCACCGCCCTGACCGCCCTGGACCTCGGTCCCTCCCAGATCGACATCGGCATGCTCGCCGCGACCTACCGCGCGGACGACCGTGGTCTGACGGTGGAGGAGTTCACCGCCGAGGCCGTCGCCGGGGCCACGGGCGCCAACAAGATCGAGTGCCGTGAGTCGCGCGATGTCGTCCTCTACGGCTTCGGGCGCATCGGGCGCCTCCTGGCCCGGCTGCTGATCGAGAAGGCGGGCTCCGGCAACGGGCTGCGGCTGCGTGCCATCGTCGTCCGCAAGGGCGCGGGACAGGACATCGTCAAGCGGGCCTCGCTGCTCCGCCGCGACTCCATCCACGGCCAGTTCCAGGGCACGATCACCGTCGACGAGACGAACAACAAGATCATCGCCAATGGCAACGAGATCGCGGTGATCTACTCCGACGACCCGACGTCGGTGGACTACACGGCGTACGGCATCAAGGACGCCATCCTCATCGACAACACGGGACGCTGGCGCGACCGCGAGGGCCTCTCCCAGCACCTGCGCCCCGGTATCGCCAAGGTCGTCCTGACCGCGCCGGGCAAGGGCGACCTGCCCAATATCGTCCACGGTGTCAACCACGACACGATCAAGCCGGACGAGCAGATCCTGTCCTGCGCCTCCTGCACCACCAACGCGATCGTCCCGCCGCTGAAGGCGATGGCGGACGAGTACGGAGTCCTGCGCGGCCACGTGGAGACCGTCCACTCGTTCACCAATGACCAGAACCTGCTGGACAACTACCACAAGGCCGACCGCCGGGGCCGTTCCGCGCCGCTCAACATGGTCATCACCGAGACCGGTGCCGCCTCCGCCGTCGCCAAGGCGCTGCCCGACCTCAAGGCGACCATCACCGGCAGCTCGATCCGGGTCCCGGTGCCGAACGTCTCGATCGCGATCCTCAGTCTGCGGCTCGGCCGTGAGACCACCCGCGAGGAGGTCCTCGACCACCTCCGCGACGTCTCGCTGACCTCGCCGCTCAAGCGTCAGATCGACTTCACCAACGCTCCCGACGCGGTCTCCAACGACTTCATCGGCTCGCGTCACGCGTCGATCGTCGACGCGGGCGCCACCAAGGTGGACGGCGACAACGCGATCCTCTACCTCTGGTACGACAACGAGTTCGGCTACTCCTGCCAGGTCATCCGTGTCGTCCAGCATGTCTCCGGGGTGGAGTACCCGACCTACCCGGCGCCTGTGGTC
>NZ_JBHVHF010000231.1:0-13369 GCF_042800315.1 Streptomyces sp. NPDC057638 | reverse complement strand
TGTTTCACGTGAAACATGGCCCCGACCTTCTCCCCTGGGTTCCTGGGCCCCGCGAGCGGCTCGCCGCGTCGGTGCTGTCTGCGCTCGTCGGTGAGTGCGGCTGTTTCACGTGAAACATCGACGGCTCCGTACCTCGCGGCGACGGGCGGGCTACTCCGCGGTCTCGTGGGCGGTCTCCCTCTCCTGGCGCGCCCACCGCGACAGCAGCACCGTCACTCCCGCGTAGATCAGGGCGATCAGCACCAGCAAGGGGGCCGATCGCCCGTCCGGCGGCAGCATCAGCGCCGCCACTCCCGCCGCCCCGACGAAGGCGACATTGAACAGCACGTCATAGAGGGAGAAGATCCGGCCCCGGTAGGCATCGTCGACGGAGGTCTGGACGACGGTATCGGTGGTGATCTTCGCGCCCTGGGTGATGAAGCCCAGAACGAAGGCGGCGATGAGGGTCGGCCCCGGGTCGAAGAAGAGTCCCAGCGAGGGCACGAGTACGGCGGCCGTGCCCGTGCATCCCACCATCCAGCCGAACCGGCCCAGACGGCCAATGGCCCAGGGGGTCGTCACGGCGGCGGCGAAGAAGCCAGCCCCCGAGACCGCGACCGCCAGTCCCAGCAGGGCGAGCCCGTCCTGCTCCTGCTCGTACCAGGCGTAGCGGCAGAGCATCAACACCATCACCGTCAGCGCCCCGTAGCAGAACCGCATCAGGGTCATCGCGGTCAGGGCCTGGGCCGCCATGGGCCGCTGGCTCAGATGCCGCAGCCCGCCGACCAGGCCCCGGGCGGTGGAGGCGACCGCGGCGATCAGCCGGGGATGGCCGGCCGTGGTGTCCGGCCCGAGGAGCCGTCGGCCGAGTCGAAGCGCCGCCAGCGCCGAGCAGAGATAGAGGACGGCTCCGAGCAGGACGACAGCCGCGTCGGAGTCCTCGGAGGCCAGGCGGACCACGAAGGCGAGGCCGCCGCCCACGGTGGCGGCCAGGGTGCCCGCGGTCGGGGAGAGCGCGTTGGCGATGACGAGCCGCTCCTCGTCGACCACCCGGGGCAGGGCGGCCGACAGCCCCGCCAGAACGAAGCGGTTGACCGCGGTGACGGCGAGGGCCGAGGCGTAGAAGAGCCAGTCCGGCACGGAGGCCAGGATCAGTACGGCGGTGCTACCGGCGAGAAGGGCCCGCAGCAGATTCCCGTACAGAAAGACCTGGCGCCGTTGCCAACGGTCCAGCAGGACACCCGCGAAGGGGCCGACCAGGGAGTACGGCAGCAGGAGCACGGCCATGGCGGAGGCGATGGCCGCTGGTGAGGTCTGCTTCTCGGGGGAGAACACCACGTAGGTGGCGAGTGCGACCTGAAAGACGCCGTCGGCGCACTGCGAGAGCAATCGGACGGTCAGCAGTCGGCGGAAGTCGGGCAGGCGCAGGAGTACGCGCAGATCACGTACGACGGGCATGTGATCAAGCCTCACACACGCCGGAGGTCCCCAGGCGCGCGACCCGGGGACCTCCGTTGACGGCGATGCTGGTCAGATACCGGTCAGATACCGGTCACCGAGCGCTCGGCGACCGGTCCGACGGCGGACGACCGGCTAGATCAGCGCTCGACCTCGCCCTTGATGAACTTCTCGACGTTCTCCCGGGCCTGGTCGTCGAAGTACTGGACCGGCGGGGACTTCATGAAGTACGAGGAGGCGGAGAGGATCGGGCCACCGATCCCCCGGTCCTTGGCGATCTTCGCGGCGCGCAGCGCGTCGATGATGACACCGGCGGAGTTCGGGGAGTCCCAGACCTCCAGCTTGTACTCCAGGTTCAGCGGGACATCACCGAAGGCGCGTCCCTCCAGGCGGACATAGGCCCACTTGCGGTCGTCGAGCCACGCCACATAGTCGGAGGGGCCGATGTGGACGTTCTTCTCGCCCAGCTCACGGTCGGGGATCTGGGAGGTGACGGCCTGGGTCTTGGAGATCTTCTTCGACTCCAGGCGCTCGCGCTCCAACATGTTCTTGAAGTCCATGTTGCCGCCGACGTTCAGCTGCATCGTGCGGTCGAGGATGACACCCCGGTCCTCGAAGAGCTTCGCCATGACCCGGTGGGTGATGGTGGCGCCGACCTGGGACTTGATGTCGTCACCGACGATGGGCACGCCCGCCTCGGTGAACTTGTCCGCCCACTCCTTGGTCCCGGCGATGAAGACCGGGAGGGCGTTGACGAAGCCGACCTTGGCGTCGATGGCGCACTGGGCGTAGAACTTCGCCGCGGCCTCGGAGCCGACCGGCAGGTAGCAGACGAGGACGTCGACCTTCTGGTCCTTGAGGACCTGAACCACGTCGACCGGAGCCTCGGTGGCCTCCTCGATGGTCTCGCGGTAGTACTTGCCCAGACCGTCCAGGGTGTGGCCGCGCTGCACCGTCACACCGGAACGGGGCACATCGCAGATCTTGATGGTGTTGTTCTCGCTGGCACCGATGGCGTCCGCCAGGTCGAGGCCGACCTTCTTGGCGTCCACGTCGAATGCCGCGACGAACTCCACGTCACGGACGTGGTAGTCGCCGAACTGGACGTGCATGAGACCCGGCACCTTGCTGTCCGGGTCGGCGTCCTTGTAGTACTCGACGCCCTGCACCAGCGAGGCGGCGCAGTTGCCCACGCCGACGATGGCTACGCGAACCGAACCCATTCCGGTTGCTCCCTGTGTGATTTCGGTATTCCGGATGAGACCCCGCGGACCGCGCGGTCTCACTTGTCGGTCCCGTCGGACGGATCCGGCGAGGTGGCGGGCCCGGAGGGCTCACCGTCCTGGCGCCGGGGCAGGCCGTCCGCCGCTCCCGAAGTGTTGCCCTGCTGAGCCGCGCCGTCGGAGGGGGACTCACGTCTGTCCCGCCCGGCCCGCTC
Source organism: Streptomyces sp. NPDC057638 (assembly GCF_042800315.1). NCBI lineage: Bacteria > Bacillati > Actinomycetota > Actinomycetes > Kitasatosporales > Streptomycetaceae > Streptomyces > Streptomyces sp. NPDC057638. Next base: position 10,494 of record NZ_JBHVHF010000231.1, on the reverse strand, counting down.
GCTCTCGATGAGCTCGTTCAGCCAGCGCACCTCGCGCTCCACGGACTCCATCCCATGGCGCTGGAGCTCAAGCGTGTAGTCGTCGAGACGCTCCCGGGTGCGGGCCAGGGAGGCGCGCATCTTCTCCAGACGCTCCTCCAGCCGACTGCGTCGGCCTTCCAGTACCCGCATCCGCACCTCGCGCTCCGTCTGCCCGAAGAAGGCGAAGCGAGCCGCGAAGTGCTCGTCCTCCCAGCTGTCGGGTCCGGTGTGCGAGAGCAGCTCTTCGAACCGTTGTTTACCTTCCGCCGTCAGCCGGTAGACGATCTTGGCGCGGCGCCCCGCGAGCGAAGCCGCGAGGGCGTCCTCGGGGGCGCTGCCCGTCTCCTCGATCAACCAGCCGTTGGCGACCAGAGTCTTGAGACAGGGATAGAGGGTCCCGTAGCTGAAGGCCCGGAAGATCCCGAGCGAGGTGTTGAGCCGTTTACGCAGCTCATACCCGTGCATCGGGGCCTCGCGGAGTAGGCCGAGAACGGCGAATTCAAGGATGCCCGAGCGTCTGCTCACCGCTGCCTCCTCGCCGTCTCAGCCTGGCTATGTCGTGCTGATGTATCGAGTCGATACATCAGCACGATAGGACGGTGATGCCCTCGCGACAAGGGGGGCCTTCGTGAGCGGCGTCACATCGGTAATTACTGTGGAGCAACTTGCCTGATTTAGGGTGAACTTCGGGTCTAGGAGGGTTTTGGGCGCCCGTAGTCTGTGCGGATGCAGACCGGGAACCGCGCGGCGTCGTCTGACGTCATCGCCGTGGATGCACAGCGGATGAACCTTCTGAGGGCTTGGTCCGCATCCATTTCGGGGGGACCGGAACTCACCTGCCGTTTCCAGGCGTCTCGCCTGCCCGAGGAGTAACCGTTCGATGAGCGAGCACCGACGCAAACCGCCACAGGCAGCAAGTGGCGGGCGTGCGGCTGCCAGACGCGCCGCCCAGCAGTCCTCCGGCCGCCGTGCGGCGCCGCTTCATGGCGCCGCGGCGGAATCCCCTTCCGATTCCGATCCGCATGGCGAGGAGCGCCCCTACGGCGGGCGGGCGGAGGCCCGCCGCGCCGCGCAGCGCGGCAGCCGCCGCCGTGTGGACAGTGGCGGCGGCGGAGGTGGTCGCGGCGGCGGCCGCCGGGGTACGGGTGGCGGCGGTGGCCATGACGGTCCGGGAGGTCCCGGCAAGAAGCGGTTCATCGACTACCCCCGCTTCGGCAAGCACGGGTGGCGCCGCTGGCTGCCGTCCTGGCGGCTGACCACCAGTCTGTGCTTCGGGTTCCTCGGCACCATGATGATCGGCGCCTTCACCGCGTACGCGATGGTGGAGGTCCCCGACCCGCAGAAGGCCGCCGAGGCGCAGAACAATGTCTACTACTGGGCCGACGGCTCCCAGATGGTCGCCACCGGCGGGGAGACCAACCGCCAGATCATCTCGATAGGGCAGATCCCGAACCATATGGAGCAGGCGGTGGTCTCCGCCGAGAACAAGACCTTCTGGAAGGACTCCGGCGTCGACCCGCGGGGCATCCTGCGGGCCGCGCTGAAGATGGCCCAGGGCGGTAACACCCAGGGTGGCTCCACCATCACCCAGCAGTATGTGAAGAACGCCCATCTCGGGGACCAGTCGCAGACCTTCAGCCGTAAGTTCAAAGAGCTCTTCATCTCCATCAAGGTCGGCGCCGACATGGACAAAGAAGAGATCATGGCGGGGTATCTGAACACCTCGTTCTACGGCCGCAACGCGTATGGCATCCAGGCCGCGGCCCGTGCGTACTACGACGTGGACGCCGAGAAACTGACGCCGAGCCAGAGCGCCTTCCTCGCCGCCGTACTCAAGGGCGCCACGTACTACGACCCCGCCGGGTCCGTCGAGAACGACCCCGCCGCGACGCCCGCCGCCAATCTGAAGCGCGCGACCGAGCGCTGGCGCTGGATCCTCGACGAGATGGTCAAGGACGGCGGCCTGTCAGGCGCCGAGCGCGACAAGTATGTGGCCGAGGGGTTCCCCACGCCCAAGCCCCTCAAGAAGTCCGCGCAGCTCAGCGGGCAGACCGGCTATCTGGTCTCGCTGGCGAAGGCCAACTTCCTCAGCAAGACCAAGCTCTCCGAGCGTGAACTCGCCGCCGGGGGTTACCAGATCCACACCACCTTCAAGAAGGATCTGGTCCACAAGTTGACGAAGGCGGTCGACAAGGTCCGCAAGGAGAACATCGACGCCAAGAAGCGCCCGGAGACCGACACTCATGTCCAGTTCGGCGGGGCGTCGGTGGATGTGAAGACGGGGGCGATCGCGGCGGTCTACGGCGGTGAGGACGCCACCACACACTTCACCAACAACGCCGATGTCACCGGTGCCCAGGTCGGCTCGACCTTCAAGCCCTTCGTGCTGGCCGCCGCCATGCGGGACGGGGTCCGCGACCCCAAGCTCGGCGCCGAGCAGTCGGCCTCCGAGCGGACGATCATCGACCCCGACAAGACCATCTACAACGGCAAGAACAAGCTCAAGATCAAGCGTTACAACGGAGAGGTCTGGCAGAACGAGGAAGGGAAGGAGTGGCTCCAGGTCAATGACGGCGATCAGTCGTACAAGAACATCAACCTGCGTGAGGCGATGATCGTCTCGGCCAACTCCCCCTTCGTCCAGCTCGGCATGGACATCGGTATCCCGCAGGTCCGGGAGGCCGCCGTGGACGCCGGGCTGCTGGAGAAGTCGCTCGACCCGGGCAATGTGCCCTCCTTCTCGATCGGTATCTCCACCCCCAGCGCCATCCGGATGGCGGGCTCGTACGCCACCTTCGCCGCCAGTGGCCAGCAGCGCGACCCGTACTCCGTGACGAAGGTGCTGCAGGACGGGAAGCTGATCTACTCCCACAAGGAGCAGGTCCGCGGCGCCTTCCCCGCGGCCGTCGCCGACAACGTGACCGACATCCTCAAGGACGTCGTCGAGGACGAGGACGGCACCGGCAAGAACGCCCGGATCCCGGGCCGTGAGGTCGCCGGTAAGACGGGTACGACCGATGGCAACAAGTCGGCCTGGTTCGTCGGCTACACGCCGGACCTGGCGACCGCCATCGACATGTACCGCCTGGACGACGACGAGAACAACAAGAACCGGGCCTTCCTGGAGATGTTCGGCACCGGCGGCCAGGAGAAGATCCACGGCTCCTCGTTCCCGTCCGAGATCTGGCAGCTCTACATGGCGGACGCGGTCAAGGGCACCCCGGTGACGACGTTCCCCGAGCCCGAGCAGATCGGCGAGGCCGTCTGGGGCGGCGGCGCCAGCAGCCCGCCCCCGTCGCCCACCGAGAAGGAGTCCGAGTCCGCCACTTCCTCCCCGTCCAAGGAAGAGGAGGAAGAGGAGAAGCCGACCAAGGACGTCGACAAGCCCTCTCCGAGCAACTCCTGCAAGGAATGGGAGCAGTGGAGCTGCGGGCCGCCCGGAAGTGACAACGGCGGCAACCCGGGCGAGCCGGGCGGTGGCGACGGCAAGCCGACGAACTCGGAATCCTCCCCGTCCGACGGGGAGAACGGCTCCGGCGACAACGACGGTGGCGAGGGCGACAACGGAAGCGGAAGCGTCCTGGGCTCCCGGGGCTAGATCGCCCCTGGTGGCGCGCCACAGCGCTCCAGCCGGCTGAGGGCCGCCGCACCCGGCGCCCGGACTGTGCACCCCGCACAGCCTGAGCGCCCGGTGCGGCGGCCCTCACGGCGTTCACACGCCTCCCTGGAGCCGCGTACCGGGAAGAGTGCCGTCCGGGGGTCGTGCGCCCCCTGGAGGACGCGCTGACGCCGTGCCCCGGCGACTGTCGCGCCCTCTGACGGCGTTCCCCTGCGTACGCGTACGGTGACGGCGAGACCGCCGGGGCCAGGGTCCTCTCGACGCGTGCCGTACGGGGCCGGGCGGCCCGTCTCCGGACCGCTCCGCGCCCCGACTCCGTACGGCAGGATGTCCCCCATGCCCAGCGCAGAAGAGACGAGCGTGCACGACGACCGGCCCGAGGTGCGGCCCACTCGGAGGGATCCCGTCGCCGCCGCCGGCAGCGAGGTGATCGGAGGGCCCGCCGGACGGTTCGCGCTGCGCGGGTGGCACGGCTGGATGAACCCGGTGCGTGTCATCGTGCTGGTGGCCCTGGGCATGTTCGCGCTCGGCATGGTGCAGAAGATGCCCTGCTACGACTGGGCCTGGTTCCGGGGCGCCAACTCCCAGTACACCCACGCCTGCTACTCCGACATCCCCCACCTCTATCTGGGGCGTGGCTTCTCCGAGGGGCTGATTCCCTACTTCGACCGGCTCCCCGGCGATATGGAGTACCTGGAGTACCCGGTGCTCACCGGGCTCTTTATGCAGGTCGCCTCGTGGCTGAACCTCTCCGGTGGCTCGATCCAGCACCAGGAGCAGGTCTACTGGCTGATCAACGCGGGGATGCTGATGATCTGCGCCGCGGTCATCGCCGTCTGTGTCGCCCGCACCCACCGCCGCCGCCCCTGGGACGCGCTGCTGCTCGCCCTGGCCCCCGCTTTCGCCCTCACCGCCACGATCAACTGGGATCTGCTGGCCGTGGCGCTCACCGCCGCCGCGATGCTGATGTGGTCCCGGGGACGGGCGCTCGCCTTCGGCGTGCTGATCGGGCTGGCGACGGCCGCCAAGCTCTATCCGGTGCTGCTGCTGGGGCCACTGCTGCTGCTGTGCTGGCGGGCCGGGCGCTGGCGGGAGTACGGCACCGCGGTGCTGGGCGCGGCGGGCGCCTGGCTGGTGGTGAACCTGCCGGTGATGGTGATGGCGCCGGAGGGATGGAAGAAGTTCTACACGTTCAGCCAGGAGCGCGGGATCGACTTCGGCTCGTTCTGGCTGATCATCACCCAGCGGACCAATGAGTCGATCGACGTCGAGACGGTGAACAGCTACGCGACGCTGCTGATGCTCCTGTCCTGCGCGGGCATCGCCGCCCTGGCGCTCCGCGCCCGCCGTCGGCCGCGCTTCGCACAGCTGGCCTTCCTGGTGGTGGCCGCCTTCGTGCTCACCAACAAGGTGTACTCGCCGCAGTACGTCCTGTGGCTCATCCCGCTCGCCGCGCTGGCCCGGCCCCGCTGGCGGGACTTCCTCGTCTGGCAGGTCTGCGAGGTCTTCTACTTCCTCGGGATCTGGATGTACCTGGCCCACACCACGGGGGAGAAGAACCAGGGACTGCCCGCCGAGGGCTACCAGGTCGCCATCGCGCTCCATCTGCTCGGGACGCTGTATCTGTGCGCGGTGGTGGTGCGCGACATCCTGTACCCGGAGCGGGACCCGGTGCGCGAGGACGGCTCGGACGATCCCTCGGGCGGGGTGCTCGACGGGGCCGAGGACACCGGGCCGCTGGTGCCGGTGGCACGCCACACGGCCGACGACGATGGTCCGCTGGTCGAGATGGTGCTGGAGGAGACGCGGGGGCAGGGGGGCAGTCCCGGGGAACCCCGTGGCTGACCCCCCGTGGGACGCCCGGCGGCTGCTCGTACGACGCTGAGCGTCCGCGTCCACCCGTCCCTACGGGGATCCTTCCGGCTCGTTCGGATCCCCCGCTCCGGAGAGCACGGAGGCCCGCCCCTCAGGGCGGGCCCCACAGCCGGTCCGTCAGCGCTCCACCAGCCGGTCGAACTGGGTCGTGGTGTGGCGCAGATGCGCCACCAGCTCGTCGCCGACCTGCGGCTCCTGCGCGTCCGACGGGACGAACAGGATCGACACCTGCATATGCGGGGGCTCCGCGAACCAGCGCTGCTTCCCGGCCCAGACGAAGGGCGACAGGTTCCGGTTGACGGTCGCCAGACCGGCGCGCGCCACCCCCTTGGCCCGGGGCATCATCCCGTGCAGCGCCTTCGGCGCCTCCAGGCCCACCCCGTGGGAGGTGCCGCCCGCGACCACGACCAGCCAGCCGTCGGAGGCGGCCTTCTGCTGGCGGTAGCCGAAGCGGTCGCCCTTGGCGACGGGCGTGACATCGAGGACGGAACCGCGGTACTCGGTCGACTCATGGTCACCGAGCCAGAGCCGGGTGCCGATGCGCGCGCGGAACGTGGTCTGGGGGAACTGCTGGCGCAGCCGGTTCAGCTCATCGGCGCGCAGATGGCTGACGAACATCGTGTGCAGCGGCAGCCGGGCCGCGCGCAGCCGGTCCATCCAGCCGATGACCTCGTCGACCGAGTCGGAGCCGTCGGTCCGGTCCAGCGGCAGATGGAGGGCGAACCCCTCCAGCCGTACGTCCTCGATCGCGGCCGCCAGTCGGCCGAGATCCTGCTCCAGGACGCCGTGGCGCTTCATGGAGCTCATGCACTCGATGACGACGCGGGCGCCGACGAGCGCGTGGACCCCGTCGACCGAGGAGACCGAGCGGATGACGCGGTCGGGCAGGGGCACCGGCTCCTCGCCCCGGCGGAACGGCGTCAGCACCAGCAGGTCCCCGCTGAACCAGTCCTTGATCCGGGCCGCCTCGTAGGTGGTGCCCACGGCCAGCATGTCGGTGCCGAAGCGGGTGGCCTCCTCGGAGAGCCGCTCATGACCGAAGCCGTAACCGTTGCCCTTGCAGACCGGAACCAGTCCGGGGAACTGGTCGATCACGGACTTCTGGTGCGCCCGCCAGCGCGTGGTGTCGACATAGAGGGAGAGCGCCATGGCCGGCCCGGAACCTTTCTGATGGCTGGTGTGGGGACTGCTGCAAGATCTTCTGACGAGGTTACGGCGTGGGTGGCGGCGGCGTCAGCGGCCCGGTGTCCGGCCGTTCGACCGCCGCCCGGCGGGCCTCAGCGGCGCGACATATACATGTCGAGCGCCTTGTGCAGCAGCTTGTTCAGCGGGAAGTCCCACTCGCCGACGTACTCGACGGCCTCGCCACCGGTGCCGACCTTGAACTGGATCAGACCGAAAAGGTGGTCGGTCTCGTCCAGCGAGTCGCTGATCCCCCGCAGGTCGTACACGGTCGCGCCCATCGCGTAGGCGTCGCGCAGCATCCGCCACTGCATGGCGTTCGACGGCCGGACCTCGCGTCCGATGTTGTCCGAGGCGCCGTAGGAGTACCAGACGTGCCCGCCGACCACGAGCATCGTGGCGGCGGAGAGGTTCACCCCGTTGTGGCGCGCGAAGTAGAGCCGCATGCGGTTGGGGTCCTCCGCGTTCAGGACCTGCCACATGCGCTGGAAGTACGAGAGGGGGCGGGGCCGGAAACGGTCACGGACCGCCGTGATCTCGTAGAGCCGCTGCCATTCCTCAAGGTCGTGGTAGCCGCCCTGGACGACCTCGACACCGGCCTTCTCGGCCTTCTTGATGTTGCGGCGCCACAGCTGGTTGAAGCCCTTGAGGACATCATCGAGGGAGCGGTTGGCGAGCGGTACCTGGTAGACGTAGCGCGGCTGGACGTCGCCGAACCCGGCACCGCCGTCCTCGCCCTGCTGCCAGCCCATCTTGCGGAGCCGGTCGGCGACCTCGAAGGCGCGGGGCTCGATGTGGGTGGCCTCGACGTCCCGCAGTCGCTTGACGTCGGGGTCCTGGATACCGGACTTGATCGCCGGGGCGTCCCAGCGCCGGATGACGACCGGCGGGCCCATCTTCACGGAGAAGGCGCCCTGCTGCTTGAGGTGGTCCAGCATCGGACGGAGCCACTCGTCCAGATTGGGCGCGTACCAGTTGATGACCGGGCCCTCGGGCAGATAGGCGAGATACCGCTTGATCTTGGGCAGCTGGCGGTACAGCACCAGGCCCACACCGACCAGCTGGCCCGCCCGGTCGAACCAGCCCAGGTTCTCCGAGCGCCACTCCGTCTTCACGTCAGCCCACGCCGGGACCTGGCAGTGGCTGGCCGCGGGCAGGGACTGGATAAAGGCCAGATGCTGCTCTCGGCTGATGGTCCGAAGGGTCAGGCTCATGCGGGGCGCTCCTCGGCTGGTGTCTCCCCATGGGTCTGGGGCTCCTGGCTCTCGCGCCGAAGCCTACTGTGCAAGGGGAGCGCCCCGAATGGCCGCGTTCGGCCCAGCGGGCCGCGGGGGTCGCGCGTTCGTTAGCCGATGACCCCGCCGAAGAGGCCGCCGTGCGCCATGCCGAGGAAGAAGCCGAGAGCCGAGGCGACGAGCCCGATGACCAGTCCGGTGCGTTCCCGGGTGGTCGCCGAGATGAACTGTCCGTAGGCGCCGGTGCCGATGCCGATCAGCCCGGCCCAGGAACTGAGCAGATGGAGGTTGTGGAAGAGGGATGTGACGAGGGAGAGCACGCCCAGCACCAGCGTCACGGCGAGCAAGGTGTCCTGGACGGGGTGGGGCTTGCCGTCGGTGGCGAAGAGGGAGGTCTGACGTCGCACTGCCTGTGCCATGTGGCACCTCCTGCGTAGCCGGAACGCGGCTCACCGTAGCGCCGCGCACACCCGATGTGTACAGATTGTGCCCCTCACTCCCCGGATTTCAACCGCACGCGCACCTGCGGGTACTCTGTACGGTCTGCACCGGTGTCTGCCCACTGCCCGGCGGGATCGTCTGTGATCACCGACGGGGCATGGCGCGTGAGCTTTCGGTCACTGAGGGGTTTATCGCCCCTCTGACCTGCTTCGACACCGTTGCAGTACGCATCACGACCCTCCTGCCACGGAACGACCGTGGCCGCTGAGTCCAAAGGAGGTGGGTTCCACATGCGTCACTACGAGGTGATGGTCATCCTCGACCCCGATCTGGAGGAGCGCGCTGTCTCCCCCCTGATCGAGAACTTCCTCTCCGTCGTCCGTGAGGGCAACGGAAAGGTGGAGAAGGTCGACACCTGGGGCCGTCGTCGTCTCGCCTACGAGATCAAGAAGAAGCCCGAGGGCATCTACTCGGTCATCGACCTGCAGGCTGAGCCCGCGGTCGTCAAGGAGCTCGACCGGCAGATGAACCTGAACGAGTCGGTCCTCCGGACCAAGGTCCTCCGTCCCGAGACCCACTGAGCCATCGGCTCAGAGGTCATCGGACCCGAGTAGCAGCAAGCAGCCAGAAGCAATCCCGCCGAGAGGTTCACCATGGCAGGCGAGACCGTCATCACGGTCGTCGGCAATCTCGTCGACGACCCCGAGCTGCGCTTCACCCCGTCCGGTGCGGCGGTCGCGAAGTTCCGCATCGCGTCCACTCCCCGCACCTTCGACCGTCAGACCAATGAGTGGAAGGACGGCGAGAGCCTCTTCCTGACCTGCTCGGTCTGGCGTCAGGCGGCGGAGAACGTCGCCGAGTCGCTGCAGCGCGGCATGCGCGTCGTCGTGCAGGGCCGTCTGAAGCAGCGGTCCTACGAGGACCGCGAGGGCGTCAAGCGCACGGTCTATGAGCTGGACGTCGAGGAAGTCGGCCCCAGCCTGAAGAACGCCACGGCCAAGGTCACCAAGACCACCGGTCGCGGTGGCCAGGGTGGCTACGGCGGCGGTGGCCAGCAGGGTGGCGGCGGCTGGGGCGGTGCCCCCGGTGGCGGCCAGCAGGGTGGCGGCGGTGCTCCCGCCGACGACCCGTGGGCCACCAGTGGCCCGTCCGGCGGCCAGCAGCAGGGCGGCGGAGGCGGCTGGGGCCAGGGCTCCGGCAACTCCGGCAACTCCGGTAACTCCGGCGGCTACTCGGACGAGCCCCCCTTCTAGGGACCCGCACCCGTTCAGGGTGGTGTCCCGGGAAGGCGGGGACTCGTACCCCCACTTCTTGATCACACAGGAGAAACACCATGGCGAAGCCGCCTGTGCGCAAGCCTAAGAAGAAGGTCTGCGCGTTCTGCAAGGACAAGACCGCGTACGTGGACTACAAGGACACGAACATGCTGCGGAAGTTCATTTCCGACCGTGGCAAGATCCGTGCCCGCCGCGTCACCGGCAACTGCACTCAGCACCAGCGCGATGTCGCCACGGCCGTGAAGAACAGCCGTGAGATGGCGCTGCTGCCCTACACGTCCACCGCGCGCTAAGAGAGGGTGACCGAACTATGAAGATCATCCTCACTCACGAGGTTTCCGGCCTCGGTGCCGCTGGTGACGTCGTCGACGTCAAGGACGGCTACGCTCGCAACTACCTGGTCCCGCGCGGTTTCGCGATCCGCTGGACCAAGGGTGGCGAGAAGGACGTGGCGCAGATCCGCCGCGCCCGCAAGATCCACGAGATCGCGACCATCGAGCAGGCCAACGAGGTCAAGGCCAAGCTTGAGGCCGTCAAGGTGCGTCTGGCTGTTCGCTCCGGCGACGCCGGCCGTCTCTTCGGCTCCGTGACCCCGGCCGACATCGCCACGGCGATCAAGGCCGCCGGTGGCCCGGAGGTCGACAAGCGTCGTGTCGAGCTCGGTTCGTCGATCAAGACCCTGGGCTCGTACCAGGTGTCCGTGCGTCTGCACCCCGAGGTCGCCGCGCAGCTGGCCATCGAGGTCGTCGCCGCCTGAATGGCGCCGACTGGCTGAGCACGCTCGACTGAGCACGAGAGGGCCGCACCCGATGGGTGCGGCCCGCATCGCTGTCCCGCCGGTGGT
>NZ_JBHVHF010000230.1:0-13373 GCF_042800315.1 Streptomyces sp. NPDC057638 | reverse complement strand
CCGTTCACCCAGGGCACGGCGGACAGACGAGAGGGTGAGGACACGACCTCAGGGTCCCCACGGAGCCTCTGACGGGTGCGGTGACGGCGCCGTCACCGCGTGGGTGGGCACCGGCTCCTGCGGGCGCTCCATGGTCCGCTGCGGACAGCCGTAGGACTTCGGCGGATACGCGCCCGGGCCGCCGAGGAGCACCGTCTCGGCCGACGGCACCGCCCGGCTCTTCGCGAGCGTGCACACGATCTGCGCCAGCGCCCGCGGAGCCAGTTCGTCGGGCATCCGGGTCAGCCGCAGGGTCCCCGCCGGATCACCGTCGCGCGGACCCTCGATCCCCATCGGCCCCCGTACCTGGGTGCTGAAGCCCGCTTCCGTCTCGGCCGCCGTCGGCTCCTCGCGCAGCTCCGCCAGGAGCGCCCGGGCCACCTGCACACTGCTGTCCACGCCCGTCGCCTCGGGCAGCACGGCCGTGCGGTACACCGTTCTCAACTGCGCGGCGCACAGCAGGTAGACCTGCACGGTGATGTCCCTCGGCCCGGTCCCCGCGGGTCCGTCCTCGGTGGCGTCACACGGCATCCGGGATGGCGCCGGACCGGCGTCCACCGGCACCTGGGTGGGCCTGATGCCGCACCCGGCTATCGCCGCGAGCAACAGCGCGCCCCCGAGCAGCGCCGTCCCGGCCCGCCGGGCGCCGAGCACTCGCCTCACCGTACGTCCTTCCCTTCGGGCGCCGGGTCCGTCCCGCCCGCCTCGACCGCTCCCGCGCCGTCCCTGCCGCCGACGCCGTCCGTGCTGTCGGCACCGTCCGTATCGTCGGGGGCCTCGCCGCACGGCAGCGTCAGCACGAAGACCGCGCCGTCGCCGTCGGGCGAGTTCGCGGCGGTGATGGTGCCGCCGTGGATCTGCGCGTTCTCCATGGCGATGGAGAGCCCGAGACCACTGCCCTCGGAGCGCGGACGCGAGGCGCTCGCCTTGTAGAAGCGGTCGAAGACATGCGGCAGCACCTCCTCGGGGATACCGGGGCCGTGGTCGCGCACCTCGATCCGCAGTTCGTCCTCGGCCGTGCGCACCGACACCCGGACCGGGGAGCCGCCGTGCTTGAGCGCGTTGCCGATCAGGTTCGCCAGGATCACATCGAGACGGCGGGGGTCGAGCCGCGCCATGGTCCCGCGCTCGGCGTCCAGGTCCACCGCGTCCAGCCAGGCCCGTGCGTCGATGCAGGCCGTGACCTGGTCGGCGACGTCCACCGTGTCCAGGACGACCTTGGCCGTGCCCGCGTCGAAGCGGGTCACCTCCATCAGGTTCTCCACCAGATCGCCCAGTCGGCGGGTCTCGCTGACGACCAGCGTCACGGCGGGCGCGATCATCGGGTCGAGGTTGTCGACCTCGTCCTCCAGCACCTCCGTCACGGCCGTCAGCGCGGTCAGCGGGGTGCGCAGCTCATGGGACATGTCGGCGACGAAACGGCGGCTGGACTCCTCCCGCGCGCTCATGTCGGCGACCTTCTTCTCCAGCGACGCGGCCGTCTTGTTGAACGTCCGCGCCAACTCGGCCAGCTCGTCGGTGCCCGACACCCGCAGCCGGGTCTCCAGCTTGCCCTCGCCGAGCCGCCGCGCCGCCTCCCCGAGCCGGTGCACCGGCCGCAGCACCGTCGTGGCCGCCGCCTGCGCCAGCAGCGCCGAGCCGACCAGCGCCAGCGCGGTGGCCACCCCCAGCGACCGCGCCAGCGACGTCAGGTCCTGCCGCTCGGTCCGCAGCGACTTGAACACATAGCCCGTCGGCCCGCCGCCGGTGATCCGGGTCCCGCCCACCAGATACGGCATGCCGTAGCGCTCCACCCGCTGCCAGAACAGGTGATAGCGGGCGGGGCCGCCCGCACTCGTCTGCTGCCGCTTGTCCACCGCGCCGCGCAGCGACCCCGGCACGTCCGCCAGCGTGAGGCCCTCCGGGTCCGAGGTCGCCACGACGGGCCTGCCGGAATCCTGCTCCCCGACCAGGATCACGCTGTAGCCGACCTTGCCCTCGGCCATCCGCCGCGCGGTCTCCTGGAGGTCGTCCAGCGACGGCAGCGCGGGCAGTTCGGCCGGTCCCTCCTGCATCTCCTTGCGGAAGTCGCTGAGGGTGGCCTCCTGGGTACGGGAGAGCACGGCCTCCCGGTTGAGCCAGTACGCGATGCCCGAGGCCGACACGGCGGCGGTCAGCGCGACGACGCCGAACACGACCACCAGCCGGACCCGCAGACTCGTCCACGGCAGCCGCGGCAGCAGCGAACGTCTCGCGCCGCTCACCACGCGCGTCCCGTCCATGCGGCCCCGGGAGCGGCGAGGGGCCACCCGGCGGCGCGGCGGCGGGTCACCGCGCCCGCGCGGCCGACAGCGCCGGTCACGACGGATGTCACCGCGGATCTCACTGCGGTACGTCCAGCCGGTAGCCCACCCCGCGCACGGTACGGATCAGCGTCGGCGACGACGGAACGTCCTCCACCTTCGCCCGCAGCCGCTGCACACACGCGTCCACCAGCCGGGAGTCACCGAGGTAGTCGTGTTCCCACACCAGCCGCAGCAACTGCTGCCGTGACAGGGCCTGTCCCGGTCTGCGGCTCAGCTCCAGCAGGAGCCGCAGCTCGGTCGGTGTGAGCTGGAGGTCCTGGCCGTTCTTGGTGACCGTCATGGCGGCGCGGTCGATCACCAGCGACCCGAAGGTGGCCGAGTCGGTGGACTCCCGCTCGCCCCGGCGCAGCACCGCCCGGATCCGGGCGTCCAGCACCCGGCCCTGGACGGGCTTGACCACGTAGTCGTCGGCGCCGGACTCCAGGCCCACCACCACGTCGATGTCGTCGCTGCGCGCGGTCAGCAGAATGATCGGCAACTGGTCGGTGCGCCGGATCCGGCGGCAGACCTCGAAGCCGTCGATCCCGGGCAGCATCACATCCAGCACGATCAGGTCCGGCCGCTGCTCGCGCAGCAGCTTCAGGCCGTCCTCCCCCGATGCCGCGGTGGCCACACGGTGGCCCTGGCGCGACAGGGAGAGTTCGAGGGCCGTGCGGATGGCGTCGTCGTCCTCGATCAGCAACAGGAAGGGCACGGAGGTCATTCTGGCCCATGCCCCCGCCCTCCCTCGACCGCGCTCCCGCCCGCGGGGACGCTCTCCTCCCGGGCAGGCCCGGCGCGGGAGGGCCGCCCCGCGGCACCCGCGTGCGCCGGCGCGCCGCCCATCCGCTGTGACAGCCCTGTGACAGTCGGCGGACACCGCCATGAAACTGCCTCGGCAAGCTTTCAGTCCTACGGACCGAGCCGGACTCCACCGACGGGGGGCGCGAGATGAACGCACTGCACAGCACCACCTCCAGCGCAGTTGTCACGCGTCTCCACGACGCGGGACGCGCGAGCGAGAAGAGCGGCTCGGTGACCGGCCGCGGCTGCGCCCGCACCGCACCGACCCGTCAGCACAAGGTCACGGCGCCGTCGTATATGACGGTCCTCGACAGCGCTCCCGCCGCCACGGTCCCGGCGCAGCGCACGAACAGCACCCTCACCGAGGCGGAGTTCACCGCCTACGTCCAGGAGCGCCGCTCGGCGCTCTACGCGACCGCCTACCACCTCACCGGCGACCGGTTCGAGGCCGAGGACCTGCTCCAGAGCGCGCTGTTCTCCACGTACCGCGCCTGGGACCGCATCAGCGACAAGGCCGCCGTCGGCGGATATCTGCGTCGCACCATGACCAATCTGCACATCAGCGCCTGGCGCCGCCGCAAGCTCAACGAGTACCCCACGGAGGAGCTGCCGGAGACGGCCAGCGACACCGACGCGATGCGGGGCACCGAGCTGCGCGCCGTCCTGTGGCAGGCGCTGGCCCGGCTGCCGGAGCTCCAGCGCACGATGCTGGTGCTGCGGTACTACGAGGGCCGTACCGACCCGGAGATCGCCGAGATCCTCGACATCAGCGTCGGCACGGTGAAGTCGAGCATCTGGCGCTCGCTGCGGCGGCTGCGCGATGACGAGGTCCTGAGCTTCGGCCGGGACCAGGAGGAGTCCTTCGGCGAGCTGGTGGCCTGAAGGCGGGGGAGTGTCGTCACAGGAGCGTCGTCCGCACGGCGGGCAGACGGGACTCTGGCGACACGACCCAGGGGGGAGAAGGAACCGTCGACTCGGGGGAGACGCCGGTTCCGGCACCAGGGGGACCACGGGGGTCACACGGGGGATCCCGCGAGGTCAACGGGGGAAATGAGCGGGACCGGACAGGCCGGGGGGTCTTGTCGGGTCCCGCTTCTCCGTGTGGGCGCGCGCCCGCGTACCGGGCCCGCTACAGAGGAGTCCGGGCGCGGTGGGTGCCCGCCGCGGCGGCCGCGACGCGGCCGAGGGCTTCCTCCTTGCCGCAGGGGTGGGCGCCCAGAGCGGCCTGACGGGCCACGATCGAGCGTTCCGCGCGCATCAGCCGCCAGCCGCGGCGGAGCAGGAACGGGACCGACTTGCGGCCCTCGCGCAGATCGCGGGTGAGTCGGCGGCGGAAGGTCGTCGCGGGACGCCCGCGCAGACAGAGCGCGTCGGCCAGCACTCCCAGCGCGGCGCACCGCGCGGCGATGTCCGCCGCGAAGATGCCCTCCGCGACGAAGAGCGGGGTCCGGTCGAGGGCCAGGTTCTCCCGGCCGACGCGGGAGCTGGTGGCGATGTCGTACAGCGGGACGGTGGTGCGGCCCGTGTGGCACAGCTCCTCGATCGCCGCGACGGCCGCGTCGGCGTCCCAGGAGAGCGGGGAGTCCCAGTCGACGTCGGTGCTGTGCGCGACGCGCGGGAGTGTCGGGTCAGCCGCCTCCTTGTAGAAGTCGTCGAGGCGCAGCACCGGCAGGCCGGTACGGGCGGCGAGGGAGGACTTTCCGGAACCGGAGGGGCCGGTGAGGAGGAGCACGCGGGCGGGGGCCGTCGGGGAGCCGGAGGAAGACATCACGGGACACCAGTGTGAGGCATTGACCCGTACGTGCTCCCCAGGGGGCGGAAAGTGGTTCCCGGCGGGGCCGCTCAACTACGCTGCGTGCCTGATCGATTACCACGCTTCTTCGTCGGACTCGTCCAGGTGGGAACTCCATGGCACGTCTTCCAGCTCAGCACTCCCGGCGGCTCGCGCTCGGCGCGGGCCTGACCATCGCGGCGGTGGCCGCGGGCGCCGCCGCCTCCGGAACGGCCCACGCGGCCCCGGCCCCGGTCCCGGCCGGGGGCGGTCTCGACGGCCTCAGCTCGACGCTGCCGGGCCCGGTCGCCACCGTGACCGGGGCACTCACCAAGTCGGTGACCGGGATCGGCTACCTGCGCAGTCTTCAGCTCAACCCACTGGCCAAGACGCCCGTCGATCCGCTGGCCAACGCCGTCGGCACCCAGATCGCGGACTTCAAGCCCGTCTCCACCGAGGTGCTCACCGGGCCGCTGTCGGCGGGTGGGGCGCTCCAGGACCTGCCGCTGCTGGGGCCGGTGGTGAAGGGGCTGCCGCTGTGACTCCGGTGCCGCGCCGGTCGCCGTGACACCCGTTCACCCGGTACGGAGGCGGTGGGCCCGCTCCCGTACCCGCCGATGACACAGCCCCCGCGCCGAAGGTTCTCGGTGCGGGGGCTGTGTCATGCGGGGTGTCGGTTCAGTAGGCCGAGCCGGAGGCGCCCAGGGCGCCCGTGGGATGCCAGACCGTCTTCGTCTCCAGGAACGCCGTCAGCCGGCGCGTGCCCGGGTCCGCCGTGAAGTCGTTCGAGCCGGGGCGCAGGACCCGCTTGAGGTTCTGTGCCGCCTCGATCTCCAGCTCCTTCGCCAGCGCCGCGTCCGCGCCCGTCAGATCGAGCGCGTTGACGTCCTGGTGTGCGGCGAGCGGGGTCGCCAGCTCCGCCGTGCGGCCCGACAGCACATTGACCACACCGCCCGGCAGATCGGAGGTGGCGAGCACCTCACCGAGGGAGAGCGCGGGCAGCGGGGCGCGCTCGCTGGCCACGACGACCGCCGTGTTGCCGGTCGCGATGACCGGCGCGAGCACCGAGACCAGCCCCAGGAACGAGGACTCCCGCGGCGCCACCACCGCGACCACGCCCGTCGGCTCCGGGGTGGAGAGGTTGAAGAACGGCCCCGCCACCGGGTTGGCGCCGCCCACCACCTGGGCGATCTTGTCCGTCCACCCGGCGTACCAGACCCAGCGGTCGACCGCCGCGTCCACCACGGCCGCCGCCTTCGACTTGGAGAGCCCCTCGGCGTCGGCGACCTCCCGGGTGAACTGCTCCCGGCGGCCCTCCAGTATCTCGGCGATCCGGTAGAGGATCTGCCCCCGGTTGTAGGCGGTGGCGCCGGACCAGCCGCCGAACGCCTTGCGGGCCGCGACCACGGCGTCCCGGGCGTCCTTGCGGGAGGCCAGGGGCGCGTTGGCCAGCCAGGTGCCCTTGCCCGCCGCGCCAGCGGCTGATGTCCCTGTGCTCACCTCGTACACCCGGCCGCTCTCGGAGCGGGGGAACTTCCCCCCGACGTACAGCTTGTAGGTCTTGAAGACGCGCAGACGGTTCTCAGACATCGAGGTAAGCCTCCAGGCCGTGGCGACCGCCCTCGCGGCCGAAGCCCGACTCCTTGTAGCCGCCGAAGGGCGAGGTCGGGTCGAACTTGTTGAACGTGTTGGCCCAGACCACACCCGCGCGGAGCTTCTCGGCGACCGCGAGGATGCGGGAGCCCTTCTCCGACCAGATGCCCGCCGACAGCCCGTACTGGCTGTTGTTTGCCTTCGCGACCGCCTCGGCCGGGGTACGGAAGGTCAGCACCGACAGCACCGGGCCGAAGATCTCCTCCCGGGCCACCGTGTGGGCCTGGGTGACGTTGGTGAAGAGCGTCGGCGCGAACCAGTAGCCGCTCTCCGGCAGCGCGCACGGCGCCGACCAGCGCTCGGCGCCCTCCGCCTCGCCGGTCTCGGCGAGCGCGGTGATCCGGGCGAGCTGCTCGGCCGAGTTGATCGCGCCGACATCGGTGTTCTTGTCCAGCGGGTCGCCCACGCGCAGCGTCGCCAGCCGCCGCTTGAGCGACTCCAGCAGCTCCTCCTGGACCGACTCCTGCACCAGCAGCCGCGAGCCCGCGCAGCAGACCTGGCCCTGGTTGAAGAAGATGCCGTTGACGATGCCCTCGACGGCCTGGTCGATCGGGGCGTCGTCGAAGACGATATTGGCGCCCTTGCCGCCCAGCTCCAGCGTGAGCCGCTTGTCCGTGCCCGCGACCTGGCGCGCGATGGCCCGGCCCACGGCCGTCGAGCCGGTGAACGCGACCTTGTCGATCCCCGGGTGCGTCACCAGCGCCTCACCGGTGCGGCCGTCGCCGGTCACGATGTTGACCACGCCCCGGGGCAGCCCGGCCTGACGGCAGATGTCCGCGAAGAAGAGCGCGGACAGCGGGGTGGTCTCGGCGGGCTTCAGCACCACCGTGTTGCCGGTCGCCAGCGCCGGGGCGATCTTCCAGGCCAGCATCAGCAGCGGGAAGTTCCACGGGATCACCTGACCGGCGACCCCCAGCGGCTTCGGCGCCGGTCCGAACCCGGCGTGGTCCAGCTTGTCGGCCCAGCCCGCGTAGTAGAAGAAGTGGGCCGCGACCAGCGGGAGGTCCACATCGCGGGTCTCGCGGATCGGCTTGCCGTTGTCCAGCGTCTCCAGCACCGCCAGCTCACGGCTGCGCTCCTGGATGATCCGGGCGATCCGGAACAGGTACTTCGACCGCTCGGCGCCCGGCAGCGCCGACCAGCCGGCGAACGCCTTCCGGGCCGCCTTCACGGCACGGTCGACATCCTCCGCGGTGCCCTGGACGTACTCCGCCAGCACCTCCTCGGAGGCCGGGGAGACGGTCTTGGCCAGGCCGCCGCCCGTGGAGTCGGTGAACTCACCGTCGATGAACAGCCCGTACGAGGGCGCGATGTCGACCACCGCGCGGGACTCGGGCGCCGGGGCGTAGGTGAAGGGGTTCGCCTGGCCGGTCGGCTTCAGCGGCTTCGTCTCTGTCATGTCAGCTCAGTCCACAGTCACGTAGTCGGGGCCGGAGTAGCGGCCGGTGGCCAGCTTCTGCCGCTGCATCAGCAGATCGTTGAGCAGGCTGGACGCGCCGAAGCGGAACCAGTGGTTATCCAGCCAGTCGGGCCCGGCGGTCTCATTGACCAGGACCAGGAACTTGATCGCGTCCTTGCTGGTGCGGATGCCGCCCGCGGGCTTGACGCCCACCTGGATCCCCGTCTGCTCCCGGAAGTCGCGCACGGCCTCCAGCATCAGCAGCGTGTTCGCCGGGGTGGCGTTGACCGCGACCTTGCCCGTCGAGGTCTTGATGAAGTCCGCGCCCGCGAGCATGCCGATCCACGAGGCCCGGCGGATGTTGTCGTAGGTGGACAGTTCGCCCGTCTCGAAGATCACCTTCAGCCGGGCGGGCCCGCTGGCCTCCCGGACGGCCAGGATCTCCTCGTACACCTTGAGGTAGTGCCCGGCGAGAAAGGCCCCGCGGTCGATGACCATGTCGATCTCGTCCGCCCCGGCCGCGACCGCGTCCCGGGTGTCCGCGAGCTTCACATCGAGCGCGGTACGCCCGGCCGGGAAGGCCGTGGCGACGGAGGCGACCTTCACGGCCGTGCCCGCCAGCGTCTCCTTCGCGGTCGCCACCATGTCCGGATAGACACACACGGCGGCCGTGGTCGGCGTCGACCGGTCGGTCGGATCCGGGTGCAGCGCCTTCGCGGCGAGGGCCCGGACCTTGCCCGGGGTGTCCGCGCCTTCCAGCGTGGTGAGGTCGATCATCGAGATGGCGAGATCGAGGGCGTACGCCTTGGCCGTGGTCTTGATCGACCGGGTGCCGAGGGTGGCGGCCCGCGCTTCGAGACCTACGGGATCGACGCCCGGCAGCCCGTGCAGAAAGCGGCGGAGCCGCTGGTCCGATGTGGTGACATCGGCGAGGGCGGGGGGCGCGGCGGAGTGCGGTGCGGTGGGCATGGTCACCAGCCGAGCATATCTACGCGCGTAGCAGCCTGTACAGGGGGGAGGGGCGCCCCGGGCGCGCGCCCGCACCGGCCGTGCCAGGGTTCCCCGCCGCCTCCTCCAGGGGCGTACGGGAGGGGGAGGCCCCGGTCCCCGGGGAACGTGCGGCAGAATCGGACGTATGAGCAGCTCGAAGTCGCCCGTGGAGGCGCCCTACGCCGACCGGGTCTACCGGTCTCCCGCCGGTATGGCCGGCGGCGTCCTTCTCGCCGGGCTGGTCGCCTGGCTCGCCGGTGACGCGGTCGTGCGCGGCGACGGGCGCACCCCCTGGTTCGCCATCGCCACCGTGCTGCTCATCGTTCCGGTGATCGTCGCCTTCATGCTGCGGCCCGCCGTCCTCGCCAACGACGACCGGATGCGGGTGCGCAACCCCTTCCGTACCGTCACCCTGCCCTGGGCCACCGTCGAGACCTTCCGCGCCGGATACTCCACCGAGGTCCACACCACCGACGGCCGCACGTTCTCCCTGTGGGCCGTCCCCGTCTCCCTGCGCCAGCGCAAGCGCGCCGCCCGGCAGAACGCGCGCAAGGACAAGGGCACCGGCACCATGGAGCCGCCGCGCGTCGCCCAGTCCGACCAGACGGTGCGGGAACTGCGGATGCTCGCCGAGCAGAACGCCTCCCGCCCCTCGGCGCGGGGCGCGGTCGAGGTGCGCTGGGCGTATGAGCTGCTGGCGCCCGTGGCCGTGGGCGTGGTGCTGATGACCGTGCTGGCCGCGATCGGCGGCTGAGTCCCTCCCGTACGTCTACGGGGGGCCCTGCCAGACCAGGAGCATGTACGCGCCCGACCAGGCCGACAGCCCGGCCGCCGCGGTGAGCAGCACGGTGAGGGCCGGGGGGCGGGCCCGGGCCAGCGCCCGCGCGAGGGGCAGCAGCAGCGGGAAGCCCGGCAGCAGGAACCGGGCCCGGGGGAAGTAGACGCCCTCGCTGCCCAGGACCACCAGGAGCAGCACCCCCGAGAAGACCAGCAGCGGCAGCGGCTGGCGGTCCAGGACCCCCAGGACGAACAGGACCGCCGAGACGATCAGCACCATGGAGACCAGCAGCAGGAAGAGCGGCGGCCGGGAGCTGTAGACGAGTTGCTGGCGCAGCTCCAGCAGGGTGGCCCGGCCGCCGTCCCACTCGTTCTTCCACAGCCTCTGGACCGCGAAGTAGCCGTCCGGGCGCCCCACCCGCAGACCCACCCAGCCCACGAACGCCACCCAGCCCAGGGGCGCGAGCGCCGCCGCCGTCAGCGCCCGGATACGGACACCGGGTGTCCGGCAGGCCAGCAGCGCCGCCAGGGTGACCGCCACCGCCACCGCGATCCCGGTGGGCCTGGCCAGACCGGACGCACACGCGAGGACGGCCGCCGTCAGCCAGCGTTCCCGCACCACCGCGAAGAGCGACCACGCGGCGAGCGCGGTGAAGAGCGACTCCGTGTACCCCATCCACTGGACCAGCGCCACCGGCAGGCATCCCCACAGGACCGCGAGCACGGTCCCCGTCCGCCGGCCGTGCAGGGCGTCCCCGACCGCGAAGATCCCCCAGGCCGCGAGCAGCGAGCAGAGCAGGGAGATCAGCAGGCCGGCGGAGGCCGGAGAAGCCGGGGAGAGTACGGAGAACATCCTGATCAGCAGCGGGTAGAGCGGGAAGAACGCCAGGTTGTTGGTGTTGACCTCGGTGCCCAGCCGGTCGGTGTAGCCGTGCTCGGCGATGTCCACGTACCAGCCGGAGTCCCAGGACGTGGCGAGGGCGGGCCAGACGCCATGGCCCTTCGCGTGGGCGAGATGGGCGAGGAACGCCAGTCCGCAGAGCCGTACCGCCAGATAGGCGGCGAGGGCGGGGGCGGCCCGGCCGAACGCCCCGCCGAACGCCCCTCCGGGCGGTGGGGTCCGGGTAAGGGGAGGGTGAACGGTCGCTGCGCGGGACAACGGCGTCGCTCCTGGCGATCCGGGCGTCAGCACCCCCGGCCGTCGGGGGCGCGCCCTGAGTCCACCTTTCCCCGCGACGACGGGGGAGCGGCCGGAGAGCCCCCGGAGATTCATCCGGATGGAGGGGCCGGGGCGGTACCCCCGCGCCCCGGTGACTCGCCCGGCGGCGAACCGCCCCGCGACGGACGGCGGATCGGTGAGCGGGGATTCGGCGGCGGGAAGGGGGCGGGGGGTGCAGGGTCGCCCCCGCAGGGAGTGGCGGGGAACCGGGCCTCATGAACAGAGACGTCTCATCCGCCGCTCCCGAGGAGGTGAGCCCGGAGGCCCCCGTCACCGTCACCGGGCCCCGGGGCGGTACCCCCGCGCACCGGAGACTCGCCCGGCGGCGGACGGTGGGGGAACCGCCCCGCCACGGACGGCGGATCGGTGACCGGGGCCCGGAGACCGTCACCGGGCCCCGGGGCGGTACCCCCACGCACCGGAGACTCGCCCGGCGGTGGACAGCTGCGGACCGCGGGGGAACCGCCCCAGCCCGCGGACGGCGGATCGGTGACCGGGGCCCTGAGACCGTCACCGGGCCCCGGGGCGGTACCCGCCACCAGAGCGGTGCGCCGGAGTCAGAGCCCCGCCGCCGCCGAGAAGTCGCGCTTCAGGTCGGCCAGCACGCGCTCCGCGCGCTCGCGGGCCGCGCCCAGGGCCGGGTGGCCGGTGACCGGGACCACGACCTCCAGATAGCACTTCAGCTTCGGCTCGGTGCCGGAGGGGCGGACGATCACCCGGGCCCTCAGCGCGCCGTCGAGCGTGTAGCGCAGGCCGTCCGTGGGCGGGAGGGCGCCGTCGCCCCGGCTGAGGTCCTCCGCGGCGGTCACGTCCAGGCCCGCGAGTGCCGCCGGGGGCCGTTCGCGCAGGGTGCGCATGGCGTCGGCGATCACCGTGAGGTCCTGGACGCGGACCGACAGCTGGTCGGTGGCGTGCAGGCCGTGCTCGACCGCGAGGTCGTCGAGGAGGTCGGTCAGGGTGCGGCCCTCCTCCTTGAGGACCGAGGCCAGCTCCGTCACCAGCAGGGCCGCCGTGATGCCGTCCTTGTCCCGTACGCCGTCGGGGTCGACGCAGTAGCCGAGCGCCTCCTCGTAGCCGTAGCGCAGGCCGTCGACGCGGGCGATCCACTTGAAGCCGGTGAGGGTCTCCTCGTACGGCAGACCGGCGGACGCGGCGATCCGGCCGAGGAGGGAGGAGGAGACGATGGATTCGGCGAAGGTGCCGCGCGCGCCGGAGCGGACGAGATGGGCGGCGAGCAGGGCGCCGACCTCGTCGCCGCGGAGCATCCGCCAGTCGCCGTCGGCGGTGGGGACCGCGACCGCGCAGCGGTCGGCGTCGGGGTCGTTGGCGATGACGATGTCGGGGCGGGCGCGGCGGGCCGTGGCGAACGCCAGGTCCATGGCGCCCGGCTCCTCCGGGTTGGGGAAGGCGACCGTCGGGAACTCGGGGTCGGGCTCCGCCTGCTCGGCCACCAGGGTGGGGGCGGGGAATCCGGCCCGGGCGAAGGCGGCCGACAGGACCGGCTCGCCGACGCCGTGCATCGCGGTGTAGACGACGGTGGCGGACCGGGGGGAGCCGCTGGTCAGGACCGCGTCGGTACGTTCCAGATAGGCCTGGACGACCTCGTCGCCCAGGGTCTGCCAGCCGTCGGCGGCGAGCGGGACATCGGCCAGGCCGGCGATGGCGTCGATCCGGGCGGCGATCCCCGCGTCGGCGGGCGGCACGATCTGGGAGCCGTCGCCGAGGTAGACCTTGTAGCCGTTGTCGCGCGGCGGGTTGTGGCTCGCGGTGACCTCGACACCGGCGACCGCCCCGAGATGGCGGATGGCGAAGGCGAGCACGGGCGTGGGCAGCGGCTTCGGCAGCAGCGCGGCCCGCAGGCCCGCCGCGACCATCACGGCCGCCGTGTCCCGGGCGAAGTCGGCGGACTTGTGGCGCGCGTCGTAGCCGATGACGACCGGGCCGTCGGTGGTGCCCTGGGCCTTGAGGTAGGCGGCGAGGCCCGCCGCCGCGCGGATCACGACCGCGCGGTTCATCCGCATGGGGCCCGCGCCCAGCTCGCCCCGGAGACCGGCGGTGCCGAACTGGAGCGTGCCGGAGAAGCGCTCGGCCAGCGCGGCCGGGTCGCCGCCGTCGATCAGCGCGGCCAGCTCGGCCCGGGTCTCGGGGTCCGGGTCCTCCGCCAGCCAGGTCCTGGCGCGCTCGATGAGCTCCTGCTGCTGCTCGGAGTGATCCTGCCGCACGGGCGCTCCGCCTCTCGTGTCCGTGGTGGGTGGGAAGTGGGTGAGGACGCGGGTCCCCTCAGCCGGAGCGCCGGAGCGCCGGAGCGCCGGAGCGCCCGGCGGACCGGAGGGGCCGGGGGGCTCACCCGGGCCCCGGGCCCCGGGCCGTGCTGACCCGATGGCCCCGGTGGTGGTC
>NZ_JBHVHF010000229.1:0-13408 GCF_042800315.1 Streptomyces sp. NPDC057638 | reverse complement strand
GTGCGGGCCCTCGGCTTTGGTGCGCGACACCCCGGGGCGGTACGGTCGTCCGGGCGGTAGCGACTCGATCAGAAGAGGTGCAGGGCGTCAATGGCCATTGCCAAGGCCGAGCGGCTGATGAATCTGGCGCTGTGCCTGCTCGGGACGCGGCGCCCGCTGAGCAAGCGTGAACTGCGCGAGTCGATCGAGGCCTATATCGAGGCGGCCGGGGACGACGCGTTCAACCGGATGTTCGAGCGCGACAAGGATGATCTGCGCGAGCTGGGCCTGGTCATCGAGACCGTGGAGAACCTCGACGGCGAGGTCGGCTACCTCGCCCGCCGCGACAGCAACCGGCTGCCCCCGATCACCCTGGACGCCGAGGAGGCCGCCGCGCTCGGACTGGCGGCCAAGGTGTGGCAGCAGGCCCGCCTCGCCGCCGCGGCCAGCGGCGCCCTCCAGAAGCTGCGCGCCGCCGGGATGCCCGAGGCGGAGGACTCCTTCGACACCCCGCACAGCACCCTGGAGCCCCGGATCCCCGTCCATGAGGCGGCGTTCGAGCCCTTGATGCTCGCCTGCCGGGACCGCAGACCCGTGGTCTTCGACTACCGCAAGTCCACCGCGGCCCGCCCCGAGCAGCGCCAGGTCGAGCCGTGGACCCTGGAGTGCTGGCGCGGTCACTGGTACCTCGCGGGCTGGGACCGCGGCCGGGGCGCCGAGCGGGTCTTCCGGCTCTCGCGGATCACCGGCCGGGTCCGTTCCCGGGCCGGTGCCTTCACCGCCCCCGTACCCGATGTCGTCACCGTCCGGGAGACCGTGGAGACCTGGGCGGGCGAGACCGCGACGCGCACGGCGCGGATCCGGCTGCGAGCCGGGTCCGGTTATCCGCTGCGGGCCCGGGCGACCGCCGTGACCGAGCGCGGCGACGGCTGGGACGAACTGGAGATCCCCTACGGTCATGGACTGGACGCCTGGCTCGTCGAGTTCGGGCCCGATGTGGTGGTGGTGGAGCCCGCCGATCTGCGGGCCGATGTGATGGAACGGCTGCGTGCCGTGGCGACGGGCTGAGGGGAGCGACCAGAACCATGGCCGCCAACGCCATTGACCAGACCCGGCGGATGCTCTCGCTGGTGACCTATCTGCGCGAGCGCCCCGGCGCGCATATCGCCGATGTCGCCCGCGCCTTCGGGATCACCGAGGACGAGCTGATCTCCGACCTGGACGTCCTGCCGATGTGCGGGACCAGCTTCCGGGGAGGTGACCTCCTCGATATCGACACCGACGGTGAGCGCATCTGGTGGCACAACCCCGACGATGTCGCCGAGCCGCTGCGGATCGCCGCCGACGAGGCGACCGCGCTGCTGGTCGCGGCGCGCGCCGTGGCGACCCTGCCGGGGCTGCGGGAGAGTGACCGGGAAGCGCTGCTGAGGGCGACCGCCAAACTGGAGGCCGCGTCCGGTGACGCCGCCGGGGCCAGCGCCCGGCTCTCGGTGACCTTCGAGGCCGAGGGCGGGGTCTTCGCCGAGGTCGACCGGGCGATCTCCGAGCGGCGCAGGCTCTGGCTGCGCTACTACTCGCCCGCGCGGGACGAGCTGACCGAGCGCGAGGTGGACCCGATCCGGCTCTTCGCGGTCGGCCGTACCTATATGGAGGCGTGGTGCCGCCTCTCGGAGGCGCGCCGGACCTTCCGGCTGGACCGGGTGGCCGAGATTCGACTGCTGGACGCGCCCTCCTCGCCGCCTCAGATCGAGCTGAGGGATCTCTCCGAAGCGCTGGTCCAGCCGTCGGCGGACGATCCCGAGGTGGTGGTCGAGGTGGGACCCGGCGGCCGCTGGGTGGCCGAGTACTACCCGCACGACCAGGCGGAGGAGCTGCCGGACGGGGGTCTGCGGATCACCCTGCGGACCTCGTCCCCGGCCTCGCTGCGGCGGCTGGCGCTGCGGCTGGGGCGGGACGGGCGGATCGTGGCGCCCGGGGAACTGGCGCAGAGCGCGCGCCGGGCGGCGCGGGAGGCGCTGGCGGCGTACGAGCGTACGGAGACGGCCGGGGGCGTCACGGGAACGGGTGCTCAGGGTGGCCCCGCTGAGACCCGCGTGGCTCGGAGCGGTCCTGATCACGGGGGGCCGGATGAGGATCGCCCGCCGCGGGTTGGTCCGCTTCAGGCCAGTCCGGCTCAGGACCGTGCCACTCAGGACGGTCCGCGCCAGAACGGTCCGGTTCAGGACGGTCCCGCTGGGGATCGTGCGGCGCGAAGCGGTCCCGCTCGGGAGGGCCAGGGTGGTCAGGATGCTTCGGAACGGGACGTTCCAGGCCCCGCCGCCCTGGCGCGAGGCGCCGCGGCCGGTGGCGGTCCGGCTCCCGGCGCCGTGGCCGGGGTGGTCCGGGACGCCGTGTCCCCCGGGGGCGCGGCCTCCCCGTACGGCGGTCAGATCCTCGCCTCCCAGGGCGAGGGTGTCGGTGTGGCCGAGCCGGGCGCCGGAGTCCAGGAGTAGGGAGTTCATCCGCCATGACCCCCATGTCAGATATGTCGGGTATGTCAGGCTCTTCGGGAATCTCCGGAGTGGTCTCGCCCCTCGGTACGGGGTCGGGCCCCGTGGTCTTCCGGGCCGCCTGCCCCGGCTGCCGCGCCCGCTTCGAACTGGCCGCGGAGGCGCTGCGGCTGGCCATCGGCGCCAGCCGACGCACCACCTTCTACTCCTTCACCTGCCCCGAGTGCGGCGCCGCCGTACGCAAGCCGGCGGGGGAGCGGATCGTCGAACTCCTCACCGGCGGCGGAGTCCGCACCCTGCGGCTCGCCCCCGCCTCCCCGGCCGCTCCGACCGCTCCGATCGTCTAGGACCCCTCATGTTCTGGCCCATGCTCGCCGTCGCCCTCGGCTTCCTCGGCATCGCCGTCCTCGGGGTTCTCGGGGTCCGCGTCTTCATCGAGGCCCAGCGGCTGGGGCGGGAGGTGGCGCGCACCACGGAGCGGATCAACCGTGCGGCGGAGGATCTGGAACGAGCCGCCACCGGACTGGCGCGTTCCGGCCACTAGCCGCCTGAGCTGGGTGTCCACCATCTGATCTTGATGTGTCGCGGGGCTCCTGCGGTGGGAAGAGCAGAGGTAGTCTGCCTCTGGTGGCTGGGGGTGCGGACCGCAATGCCACGTATGCACAGGGATTGCCCCGCGTTTACCGCCCCGGGTTACGATCGCTCAGAGTATGGTGGTCGGACTTGTGTCCGAGCGCCAGGCAGGCAAGATCCCAACCGCCTCGGTGAGAAGGTACACGCTTATGTTCGGACGGATCGGCGCTCCGGAGATCATTCTGATCCTCGTCGTCATCATCCTCCTGTTCGGCGCCAAGAAGCTGCCGGACATGGCCCGTTCGCTGGGTAAGTCCGCCCGCATCCTCAAGAGCGAGGCCAAGGCGATGAAGTCCGAGGGAGGTCAGCAGACCGCCCCGGCCGCCCCGCCGCAGCCCGGTACGGACCAGCCCGCCGCGCGCACGATCAAGGCGGCCCCCGGCGATGTCAGCAGCTCGCGTCCGGTGACCGAGCCCACCGACACCACCCAGCGCTAGTCCGGGCCACCCACAGGCCGCTCGTCCGCCGAGAGGTCTGCCGCACGAGATGAGGACGTGGGTTGCTCAAGTCTGCCCGCAAGCAGGAGAAGAACCCCGAGGGGCGGATGCCCCTGGTGGAGCACCTCCGGGAGCTGCGTAACCGATTGGCCAAGGGCCTGCTCGCGATCGTCGCCGTGACGATCGTCGCCGCCTTCTTCTACAACGACATCATCGGCTTCTACATCAAGCCGGTGCTGGAGTCCGTGGGCTGCCCCTCCAGTCTGGAGGAGCTGATGAAGCTGGAGGACGGCTCCCGCTGCGCCGAGATCACCATCAACGGTCTGATCGCGCCGTTCACCCTGGCGCTGAAGGTCTCGCTGATGGCGGGTGTGGTGCTGGCCTCGCCGGTCTGGCTGTACCAGCTCTGGGCCTTCCTCGCGCCCGGTCTGCACGCCAACGAGAAGAAGTACGCGCTCTCCTTCGTGGCCGCGGGCTTCCCGCTCTTCCTCAGCGGTGGCTACTTCGCCTACCTGGTGATGCCGACCACGGCGAAGGTGCTGATCGAGTTCACCCCCACGGGCGTCGACAACCTGCTGCCCCTCGATGACCTGCTCGACCTCGTGACGCGGATGGTCGTTGTCTTCGGGCTCGCCTTCGAGCTGCCCCTGCTGCTGATCCTGCTCAACATCGGCGGTGTCATCACCGGCCGCCGGATGCTGGGCTGGTGGCGCGGGATGATCATGGGCATCACCGTCTTCTCGGCCGTGGCCACGCCCAGCACCGAGCCGATCACCATGATGATGCTCGCCGGGCCGATCGTGCTGCTGTATCTGCTCGCCACCGCCTTCTCGCTGCTCAACGACCGCAGGCGGGACCGCCGTGAGGCGCGGGGGCCGAGCCCGGACGAGGCCAGCGATCTCGATCTCGCGGTCGAGTCCATCGATGACCCTGATGACCCCGATGGCGCGCCCGTCTCCGCCGCCCGTGCCCTGCCCGAGCAGGCCACCGCCGACGACCCCCGCCGCCCGAAGGGCCGCGACGGCTACGACGACATCACCTGAGGTCGCGCCAGCCGCCTCTGAGCGCTCCGGGGGCCGTAGGGAGTTCCTCTCCGTACGGCCCCCGTCGCCGTTCCGGTGCGGTGGGCCCGCCCCGTCGCCGCCGGGCCGGGAGGCTCGTACGGTGGAGGGGACCCCCGGGCCGCCGCCGTATCGGACGGTGACGTTCCGTACGGTGTCGGGCCCCTGGAGGAGGGTGTGTTCCCGTACGGTGTCGCGCCACCGCCGGAGGGTGTGTGCCGCGGCACCGGGTCACCGGAGCGGCGTCGAGGGGTGGGCCTGGGCGCGCTGGCCTCGGCGGAGGCCACCGGGACCGGCGAATATGGGCGCGCTCACTGTCAGACCTCTTGGGTAGGCTCGTAAGCAAGATGACCGAGGATCTCTCTCCCGCCGAGCGCTATGCCGCCGCCCGCGCCCGCGCCACCGATGAGGCCACCGACCTGGCCGCCTTCCGCGCGATGTACGCATTCGAGCTGGACCCGTTCCAGATCGAGGCCTGTCAGGCCCTGGAGTCCGGGCGCGGGGTGCTCGTCGCGGCCCCCACCGGCTCCGGCAAGACCATCGTGGGCGAGTTCGCCGTCCACCTCGCCCTCCAGCAGGGCCGCAAGTGTTTCTACACCACCCCCATCAAGGCGCTCTCGAACCAGAAGTACACCGATCTCGTCAAGCGCTACGGCGCGGACAAGGTCGGCCTGCTGACCGGGGACAACAGTGTCAACTCCGAGGCCCCGGTCGTCGTGATGACCACCGAGGTCCTGCGGAACATGCTCTACGCGGGCTCCCAGTCGCTGCTGGGCCTCGGCTATGTGGTCATGGACGAGGTGCACTACCTCTCCGACCGCTTCCGGGGCGCCGTCTGGGAAGAGGTGATCATCCACCTTCCCGAGTCCGTGACCCTCGTGTCACTGAGCGCCACCGTCTCCAACGCCGAGGAGTTCGGCGACTGGCTGGACACCGTCCGTGGCGACACGGCCGTCATCGTCTCCGAGGAGCGGCCCGTGCCGCTCTGGCAGCATGTGCTCGCCGGACGCCGGATGTACGACCTCTTCGAGGAGAAGAGCGACCACGGAGGCCGGGGCTCCGCCCGCCGTGAGGTCAACCCCGATCTGGTCCGGCTGGCGCGGATGGAGAGCCAGCGGACGTACAACCCCCGGGACCGGCGGCGCGGGAAGATGATCCGCGAGGCCGACCGGGAGCGCGAGCGGCGTTCCCGGGGCCGGATCTGGACCCCCGCCCGGCCCGAGGTCATCGAACGGCTCGACGCCGAGGGGCTGCTGCCCGCGATCACCTTCATCTTCAGCCGCGCGGGCTGTGAGGCCGCCGTCCAGCAGTGCCTCTACGCGGGACTGCGGCTCAACGACGACGCGGCGCGACTGCGGGTCCGGGAGATCGTGGAGGAGCGGACCGCCGCGATCCCCGCCGAGGACCTCCATGTCCTCGGGTACTACGAATGGCTGGAGGGCCTGGAGCGGGGCATCGCCGCGCACCACGCGGGCATGCTGCCGACCTTCAAGGAGGTCGTGGAGGAACTCTTCGTCCAGGGCCTGGTCAAGGCGGTCTTCGCCACCGAGACCCTCGCGCTCGGGATCAATATGCCCGCCCGCTCGGTCGTCCTGGAGAAGCTCGTCAAGTGGAACGGCGAACAGCACGCGGACATCACCCCTGGTGAGTACACCCAGCTCACCGGGCGGGCCGGGCGGCGCGGCATCGACGTCGAGGGGCACGCGGTGGTGCTGTGGCAGCGCGCCATGGACCCCACCGGTCTCGCCGGTCTCGCCGGAACCCGTACCTATCCGCTGCGCTCCAGCTTCAGGCCCTCGTACAACATGGCGGTCAATCTGGTCCAGCAGTTCGGCCGCCACCGCTCCCGGGAACTGCTGGAGACATCGTTCGCCCAGTTCCAGGCCGACCGCTCGGTCGTCGGCATCTCGCGCCAGGTCCAGAAGAACGAGGAAGGACTGAGCGGCTACCGCGAGGGCATGACCTGCCATCTCGGGGACTTCGAGGAGTACGCGCAGCTCCGCCGCGAACTCAAGGACCGGGAGACGGAACTCGCCAAGCAGGGCGCCACACAGCGCCGGGCCGCCGCCGCGGGCTCGCTGGAGCGGCTCAAGCCCGGGGACGTGATCCATGTGCCGACGGGCAAGTTCGCCGGGCTCGCGCTCGTACTGGACCCGGGGATCCCGGCCGGACGGTCCCCCGGCCACCACGGTCATCGGAGCTTCGAGTCCCACGACGGGCCCCGGCCCCTGGTACTCACCGCCGAGCGGCAGGTCAAGCGGCTGGCGTCGATCGACTTCCCGGTACCCGTGGAGCCACTGGACCGGATGCGGATCCCGAAGTCGTTCAATCCGCGCTCCCCGCAGTCGCGGCGCGACCTCGCGTCCGCGTTGCGGACCAAGGCCGGGCACATCGTGCCCGAGCGGCACCGCAAGGACCGCTCCGCCGCCGCCGACGACCGCGAGATCGCCCGGCTCCGCGCCGAGTTGCGGGCCCACCCCTGCCACGGCTGCGACGAGCGTGAGGACCACGCCCGCTGGGCCGAGCGCTACCACCGGCTCCAGCGCGACACCCGGCAGCTGGAACACCGGATCGAAGGGCGCACCAACACCATCGCGCGCACCTTCGACCGGATCGTGGCGCTGCTGACGGAGATGGACTACCTGCGCGGTGACGAGGTCACCGAGCACGGCCGCCGACTGGCCCGGCTCTATGGCGAACTGGACCTCCTCGCGAGCGAGTGCCTGCGGGACCGGGTCTGGGAGGGGCTGAACCCGGCGGAGCTCGCCGCCTGTGCCTCGGCCCTGGTCTACGAGGCGCGCCAGGCCGACGACGCCGTGCCGCCGAAGGTCCCGGCGGGGCCGGCCAAGACCGCGCTCGGTGACATGGTCCGCATCTGGGGCCGCCTCGACGCCCTGGAGGAGGACTTCAAGATCAACCAGGCGGAGGGGGTGGGCCAGCGCGAGCCCGACCTCGGCTTCGCCTGGGCCGTGTACCAGTGGGCCTCCGGCAAGGGCCTGGACGAGGTGCTGCGCGAGGCGGAGATGCCGGCGGGGGACTTCGTGCGCTGGTCCAAGCAGGTGATCGATGTGCTGGGGCAGATCGCGGCGGCGGCGCCGGGGGAGAACAGCACGGTCGCGCGGAACGCGCGGCGTGCGGTGGACGCGCTGCTGCGGGGCGTGGTGGCCTACAGCTCCGTGGGCTGAGGCCCCTGGGGCACGTCACCCCGTGCCATGCCGGGCCCTCTTGTGGGCCCGCCCACCCATCGCACCGGTGGGTCGGGCCCCGAGCGCGGGCCCGACCTGCCCTGTGAGTGCGTGAGACTGCTCCACTGCTCACCGGCAGGTTTCCACCCCGTTGTGGGCACGGGGTTCCTGCCCACAAGGGTGAGGAACCCGTGCCCACACGCGGGCGGGACCCGCGCCGTGTGGTTGCGGGCAGCGCACACGGGGCAACCCGGGCCCGGCAGGGGGCGAGCGCACAGGGCGGCGGGGCCCGGAGGGTCAGGCGGCTTGGGCGGCGGACTCCTCGCGTTCGAGCTGGAGGTGCCATTCGCGCTTCACGGCCCGCCACGCCTCGTCGTTCTGCCCCAGCCGCCAGTAGCCGGAGATCGACAGGTCCTCGCGCGCCACCTGGCGTTCCACCCGCAGCAGCCGCCGCAGCTCCTTCACGAAGCCCGCCTCGCCGTGGACGAAGGCGCAGACCCGCCCTTCGGGGAAGTCCAGCGCGGCCACCGCCGCGACGAGGGCCTCGCCGACGGGACGGCCCGCGCGGTGCAGCCAGCGCACCTCGACACCGTCGGGTGTGGCGATCTTCTGCTCTTCCGCCGCGTCCTCGATCTCGATGTAGGCGTGGACGACGGCGCCCTTCGGCATCTGTTCCATGGCGGCGGCGATGGCGGGCAGCGCGCTCTCGTCGCCGACGAGCAGATGCCAGTCGGCCGCCGGGTCCGGCCCGTAGGCGCCACCGGGGCCGAGCATCTTGATCGTCTCGCCGATCCGGGCCTGTGCCGCCCAGGGGCCCGCGAGTCCCTCGTCGCCGTGGACCACGAAGTCGATGGTCATCTCGGCGCGTTCGGCGTCCCAGTTCCGTACCGTGTACGTGCGGTTGGCGGGCCACTGGTCGCGGGGGAACTCGGCGCGGATGCGCTCGATGTCGAACGGCTCCGGGTAGCTGACTCCGGCCGGGGGGAACAGCAGCTTCACATAGTGGTCGGTGAAGCCTTCCAGGGCGAAGCCGTCGAGTCCCTCACCGCCGAGGACGAGACGGACCATGTGCGGGGTGATCCGCTCGGTGTGCACCACACGGCCCTCGAAGTGGCTGGGTGATGGACGAGACGGTCGTTCTGTCACGGCGGTCTCCCTTGTCGCACGCGTTACTTAGGCTTGCCTAAGCTAACACGGCGCAAGGGAATGCACAGCCTCGGCCTGGGCTCACTCCCGCACGGTGGCCAGGAGTCGCTGGAGCGCGCCGCCCAGACCCCAGCGGGCCGCCAGTTCGTCCAGCGCCGCCGGGTCGCGCGGCTCGGTGGGCAGTGCCGGGTCGAACGGCGGCAGGGGGACGTCGGGCGCCACCCGCACCACCCGGGGCGCCACGGCGACATAATCCCGCGCCCCCAGCAGCTTGGCGCGCTGGGCGGGGGTCAGCTTGGAGGCGGGATCGTCAGCGGCGGCCATGATCCCGGCCAGGTCGCCATAGGTCGCCAGCAGCTTCGCCGCCGTCTTCTCACCGACGCCGGGCACCCCCGGCAGGCCGTCGCTGGGGTCACCCCGCAGCAGCGCCAGGTCCGCGTACCCGGGGCCGTCCACTCCGTACTTCTCGCGGAGCCATGCCTCGTCGGTGAGCTGGAGGGTCCCCACGCCCTTCAGCGGGTAGAGCACCCGGCGCTCCCGGGCGTCGTCGACGAGCTGGAAGAGGTCGCGGTCGCCGGTGACGATGTCGACCGGTCCGGTGGCGCGCGCGGTCAGGGTGCCGATGACGTCATCCGCCTCGTAACCGTCGGCGCCGACGCGGGCGATCCCCAGCGCCTCCAGGACCTCCATGATCACCGGGATCTGGGGGGAGAGCGTGTCGGGGGTCTCCTCCTCGTCCGGCCCCGCCTCGGTCTCCACCGCGACGCGATGGGCCTTGTACGAGGGGATCAGCTCCACCCGCCAGTGCGGTCGCCAGTCGTTGTCCCAGCAGGCCACCAGGTCGTCCGGGCGGTGGTCCTGGACCAGCCGGGCGATGAAGTCCAGCAGTCCGCGCACCGCGTTGACCGGGGTGCCGTCCGGGGCGCGGACCGAGTCGGGGACCCCGAAATAGGCCCGGAAGTACAGGGAGGCGGTGTCGAGGAGCATCAGGCGTCGCGTCACACCCCGATCATGCCGCACCGCACTGACACTCACCCCGACCACACGGTTCATGCCTGTGATCCGGGTCACCGTTGGGTTTGCCCCGAGACGTCCCGGGCAGGCGCGCTTCCGGAGCCGACCCCGTTCCGTTTTCAACCAACGGCACGGGGTGCGCGGGCGGAAACCGCGTGGCTCCACGGCTCGCCGGTGGGGGTTGGCGGGCCGTTCTCGGTTCAACGCGTGAGGTGTATGTGTCCAGGCTCCAGGCGGAACACGTCTGCAAGGTGTTCGGCAGACGACCCGACGAAGCGGTACGGCGGCTCCAGGACGGGGCCAGCCGGGACGAGCTGCGGGCCGACGGCATCACGGCGGCCGTGATCGACGCCTCGTTCACCGTCGAGCCCGGACAGATCTTCGTCGTCATGGGGCTCTCCGGATCGGGTAAGTCGACCCTGTTGCGCCTGTTGAACGGATTGCTCGAACCCACCGCCGGGCGCGTCCTCTTCGACGGTGAGGATCTGACCGCGCTGAGCGCGCGCGAGCTGCGGACGGTACGCTCCCGCAGGATCAGCATGGTCTTCCAGCACTTCGCCCTCTTCCCGCACCGCAGCGTGCTGGAGAACGCCGCCTACGGACTGGAGGTGCAGGGCGTCGAGCGCGCCGAGCGCGAGCGCCGCGCCACCGAGGCCCTCGCCCTCACCGGGCTCGCGGGCTGGGAGGAGTCCTGGCCGGACGAGCTCTCCGGCGGGATGCAGCAGCGCGTCGGCCTCGCCCGCGCGCTCGCCACCGACGCCGACCTGCTGCTGATGGACGAGTCGTTCAGCGCGCTCGACCCGCTGATCCGCCGCGACATGCAGGACCAGCTCCTCCAGCTCCAGCGGACCCTCAAGAAGACCATCGTCTTCATCACCCACGACCTCAACGAGGCCATGCGCCTCGGTGACCGCATCGCGGTGATGCGCGACGGGCGGATCGTCCAGCTCGGCAGCGCCGAGGAGATCCTCACCGCGCCCGCCAACGACTACGTCGCCTCCTTCACCCAGGACGTCGACCGGGCCCGGGTGCTGACCGCGGGCGCCATCATGGCCGCGCCCGAGACCGCCTACGGTGCGGGGGCGGGCCGGCCGCGGAACGCCGCCGAGGTGCTGGCCGCCGCGCCCGCCTCCGTACCCGGGCACACCCCGGTCATCGAGCTGTTCACACCGTGCGCCACCAGCGAGGCGCCCGTCGCCGTCGTCGACGCCGCGGGCGAGCTGACCGGGGTCGTCCCGAGGGAACGTCTCCTCGCGGCCCTCGGCGAACCCGATCCCGCCGGGACACCGGAGACACCCGGGACGCGCGTCTCCAGGGAGGCGCGCGACGTACGCGACAGCGACGTACGCGACACCAGGGAGACGCGCGCCACCACGGGTGCGCCCAAGAAGGCCGCCCAGGCGGTGGCCCGTGCCTAGGATTCCCGTCGGTGAGTGGGTCGACAGCGCCGTCGACTGGCTCCAGACCCATCTCTCCTGGCTCTTCGACGCCATCACCTCCGTGGTCACGGGGATGTACGACGGCATCGACGCCGCCCTGTCCGCGCCGGAGCCGCTGCTGTTCGCCGGAGCCCTCGCCGTCGTGGCCTGGTGGCTGCGCGGACTGCTCGCGGGCGCGCTCGCCTTCGCCGGGTTCGCGCTGATCGACTCCATCGAGCTGTGGGACGACGCCATGTCGACCCTCTCGCTGGTCCTGGTCGCCACGGTCGTCACCCTGGCCATCGCCGTGCCGCTCGGCATCTGGGCCTCGCGTTCGAAGACGGTCAGCGCCGTCGTACGCCCGGTGCTGGACTTCATGCAGACCATGCCCGCCATGGTCTATCTGATCCCCGGCATCATCTTCTTCGGCGTCGGCGTGGTGCCGGGCATCATCGCCACGATCGTCTTCGCGCTGCCCCCGGGCGTACGGATGACCGAACTCGGCATCCGTCAGGTCGACAAGGAACTGGTCGAGGCCGCCGAGGCGTTCGGCACCACCCCGCGCAACACCCTGCTGCGGGTGCAGCTCCCGCTCGCCGTGCCCACCATCATGGCCGGGGTCAACCAGGTCATCATGCTCGGTCTCTCCATGGTCGTCATCGCGGGCATGGTCGGCGGCGGCGGGCTCGGTGGCGCGGTCTACCGGGCGATCGGCAACATCGACATCGGGCTCGGCTTCGAGGCGGGCGTCTCCATCGTCATCCTCGCCATGTACCTGGACCGGATGACCGGCGAACTCGGCCGCCAGGTCTCGCCGCTGGGCCGCCGTGCCGCCGCGCGCGCCCGCGAGCTGGCGGGCCGCCCCCGGCTCTGGGACCACCGGCCCAAGCCCGCCGTGGCGGCCGTCGGCGTCATCGTCCTCGCGCTCGTCGCGGGCAGTATGGGTGTCTTCGGCTCCCCGGGTTCCGCCTCCGGCGGCAAGGGCGGGAAGGTCACCATCGGCTATATCCCCTGGGACGAGGGCATCGCCTCCACCTTCCTCTGGAAGGAGGTGCTGGAGCGGCGCGGCTACACCGTGGAGACCCAGCAGCTGGAGGCCGGGGCGCTCTACACCGGTCTCGCGGGCGGCCAGATCGACTTCCAGACCGACGCCTGGCTGCCCGTCACCCACGCCCAGTACTGGAAGAAGTACGAGAAGGAGCTGGAGGACCTCGGCTCCTGGTACGGCCCCACCTCGCTGGAGCTGGCCGTCCCCGGCTATGTGAACGGCGTGGACTCGCTGGAGGACCTCAAGGGCCAGTCGGACCGGTTCAAGGGCCGGATCATCGGCATCGAGCCGAGCGCCGGGATGATGGGCCTGCTGAAGGACAAGGTGCTCAAGGAGTACGGCCTGGAAGGCGAGTACGAGGTCGTCGACGGCTCCACCCCCGGCATGCTGGCCGAACTGAAGCGCGCGTACGCCAAGAAGGAGCCGGTGCTCACCACCCTCTGGTCCCCGCACTGGGCCTACAGCTCCTACGAGCTGAAGAAGCTCACCGACCCCAAGGGCGCCTGGGGCAAGGGCGACGGCGTCCACACCGTGGCCCGCGCGGGCTTCTCCGGGGAACACCCGGAGATCGGTGGGTGGCTGAAGGACTTCTCGATGACCGAGAAGCAGCTCACCGACCTGGAGGCGGAGATCCAGCGCACGGGCAAGGGCGAGGAGCAGCGGGCCGCGCGGGCCTGGCTGGAGAAGAACCCTGAGGTGGAGGAGGCCATGGCGCCCCGGTGACTCCCTCCCGTGCCGGTGGCGCGGGGACGCTTCGGTGATCGCCTGTCGTGCCGGTGATCCGGTGGCGCGCCGGTGATCGCCTGTCGTGTTGGTGGTGCGGGGACGCTCCGGTCGTCCTGACGTACTCAGGGGCCCGCCGTGGTACTTCGCCGGTTCCGTGAGGCCGGTCCGGCGCCCCGGGGCGTCACACGGCCGGGCGCTCACCACGAGGCATCGGACGACGGGCCCCTCACCACGAGGCGTCACAGCGCGGCGGAGCCCCCTCACCACGAGGG
>NZ_JBHVHF010000228.1:0-13467 GCF_042800315.1 Streptomyces sp. NPDC057638 | reverse complement strand
CGGCGGCCCTGTACGGAGAACGGCTGAGACCGGTGATACCGCCAGGACGGCGGATCGGTCAGGTGGTGTCGGCGTCGAAGGGCGGGCGCTCGGCCTTCTCCGGCACGTCCCGCTTCACGAACGGATCCCGGGTCGCCGCCTCCAGCGCCTCGTCGTCGCCGGCCCGGCCGCCACCCCCCTTGACGCCCTCCGCCAGCTCGCTCATCTCCTTGCGGAGGTCGAAGGAGCTGCCGAGTTCCCGCAGCTCCCGCAGCTCATCGTCCGAGTTCAGCTGCTTGCGCAGAAAGGTCTTGGGGTTCAGGTCCTCGAACTCGAAGTCCTTGAACTCCGGGCCCAGTTCGCCGCGGATGTCCTGCTTGGCGTTGTCCGAGAAGTCACGGATCTTGCGGATGAACTGGCTGACGTCCTGGATCACCTTCGGCAGCTTGTCCGGGCCGAAGACGAGCACCGCCAGAATCACGAGCGTCACCAGCTCCAGCGCGCCTATGTCATTGAACACCCTGTCGCTCCTCGTGCTCTCTGGGGCCCGCGGCTCGGACCGAATGGTGAACCCGATCCACGGTACCCGGCGACACTTCGGTCAGTCATCTGTCCGACCAGCGTGATCCTGGGCCCGCCACCACGCGGTCATGGACCGTTCACGCCCCGGTCGGCTCAGGAGGAACCGGCCGCCGAACCGAGGGTCAGCGTCAGGGTGCGCTCCTGGCCGCCCCGGACCAGGGTCAGCTCCAGCCGGTCGCCGGGACGGTGGGCACGGATCTTGACGATCAGCTCCTCGCCGCTGTGCACCCGCTGGCCGTTGACCTTGGTGATCACATCGCCCGGCCGGATGCCCGCCTTGGCGCTGGGGCCGTCGGGGATCACGGAGGCGCTGCCGTCACGGCCCTTCTCCCCGACCCGGGCGCCGTCGCCCTTGTACTGCATGTCGAGGCTGACGCCGATGACGGGATGGGTGGCCTTGCCGGTGTTGATCAGCTCCTCGGCGACCCGCTTGCCCTGGTTGATGGGGATGGCGAAGCCCAGTCCGATGGAGCCGCTCTGGGCGCCCTCACCGCTCGCCCCGGTGTCGGCGGCGCGGATGGCGCTGTTGATCCCGATCACCCGGGCCCGGGTGTCGACCAGCGGGCCGCCCGAGTTGCCCGGGTTTATCGGCGCGTCGGTCTGGAGGGCGTCGACATAGCTCACATCGCTGCCGTCGCCCTTCTCCCCGCCCGCCGTGATCGGGCGCTCCTTGGCGCTGATGATGCCGGAGGTGACCGTGTTCTGAAGGTCGAAGGGGGCGCCGATGGCGACGACGGGGTCGCCCACCCGGACGCTGTCGGAGTTGCCCAGGGGCAGCGGGGTGAGCCCGGAGACACCGGTCACCTTCACCACCGCGAGGTCATAGCCACTGTCCTTGCCGACCAGCGTGCCCCGGGCGGTCTCGCCACCGCTGAAGGTGACGGTGATGTCGCCCTTGGCCCCCGCCGGGGCGACGACATGGTTGTTGGTGAGGATATGGCCGCGCCGGTCCAGGACGAACCCGGTGCCGGTGCCCTGTTCCGCGCCACCGCTGACATGGAGGGTGACCACGCTGGGCAGGGCGCGGGCGGCGATCCCGGCGACACTGTCGGGGGCACGTCCGCCGCCGTCCTTCGGCGCCTGGTCCAGCTCGATCCGGTCCAGGCCGCCGTTGCGCTCGATATAGGCACCGACGCCACCGCCGATACCGCCCGCGACCAGCGCCAGCAGCACGGCGCCGACCACGGCCGCGCCACGCCGGGACTTCCGCCGCACGGGCTCGTCCGGCCGGGTCAGCGGCGCGGCACCGGGCGCGGCCCAGGGGTCGTACCGCCCCCACTGCCCACTGCCCGCCCCGGGGGCCGCGGGCACTCCCGGCACCGTCTGCCCCACGTGCTCCTCGTGACCGCCACGACCGTCGTGGCCCTGGTGCCCCGGGTGTCCGTGCGATGCGTGGTGCCCGTGGGTCAGCTCGCCCTGCCCGTCGTACGGAGACGGCTGGGGCGGTACGGATGGTACGGCCCCGCCGGGCGCCCCCGGCCGTTCCACCAGAGGCGCGGGCGCCCAGGGACCGGGCTGGCCGTACGGCGGTGTGTGGTGTGCCTCAGGGGCGTGCGGCGGCATCGCCGGAGGCGGCCCGGCGAGGAGCGGCGCGGACGCGGCGGTCTCCGGCGCCGGGCCGGGAGTGGCGGGCGCGACGGTCGGCGCGGGCGGCGGGGAGAGCGGCGGAGCCACCGGAACGGGCGGACCGGGGGGAACATCCGGCATGGTGGGCGCGACGGTCGGCACCGGAGGGACCATGTCCCGGGGCGCATGCTCCCCGACACCGACACCGGCACCGGGCTCTCCGGCGGACAAGCCACCCTGGGCGGCCGGGGAACCGGACACCGCGCCGACAGAACCGGCCGGATGAGCGGAGTCAGCCGACCCGGCGGAAACGATGGGGCCCGTCGACTCCACGGCATCGCTGGAGGCGGGGGAGTCAACAAGACCGACGGGCTCAGCGGGTGCGACGGGATCCGCGGGATCAGCCGGGTCCGCGGCCGGGGCCCGGTCCTCCGGACCCGTACCGGACACGGACTCCGCGCCCTGCCCGGGAACGGCCGACGGCTGGTCCGGTGACGGCGCCGGGCGTGCTCCCCGCCCCGGGCCCGGCTGGCTCCACCAGGTCGCCTTGGCCCCGGTCGGCTTCCCGTCGTCCATGCTCTCCCCGTCAAACGGCCATCAGCTGTGGCATCCCTGGGGACACCTCGTCCCCAGGATTCAACCAGGTTTGCGAATGGCCGCGCAGGTCGTCGGTCCCGCCCCAGGTCAGCGAGGTGGGAGCAGCGGTGGCTCCGGCTGGGTCGGTGCGACCAGCTGCGAGGGCCGGGGCGTGGCCGAGCCATGCGGCGCGGGCGCTGCCGCGTGCTGGAAGGCCGAGCCCGTCGGGCGTATCAGCGGGGGCTGGACAAAGGCGGCGCCCCCCATCGGGGCCTTCAGCGGAGGCACCCGGTGCGACGGCGGCGTCAGCAGCGGCGGGGCGAGCGGGGGCGGCGTCAGTGCCGCCCCGGGGAGCAGCAGTCCGGGCACGGTGCCATAGCCGCCCCAGCTCTCCATCTGGACGGAGGTCTGACCGCCCCGACGGCGCTCCTGCTCCATGCCCCGGGTGCTGGTGGTCGGCAGGGTCGAACCGGTCGACCCGGACCCCGTGGTGGGGGCGGCCCGCAGCGGGGTGGTGGAGCCAGAACCGCCCCGGGTGGACTGGAGGGACGCCTCCAGCGGAAGCGCCCCGCCGAGGGCGATGGCGGCGAACGAGACGGCGCTCGCGGCGGCGAAGGCGAAGCGGCGGCCCCGCCAGGGCGAACGCTCGGCCTCCCGGCCCACGTCATGGATGCGGAAGCCCGCACCGCCGACACCGGGGGAGCCACCCGCCAGCACCGAGCCGCCCGTGTGCGCCCCGGGGAGATAGCCGAAGGTCTCCGAGCGGCGACCGCCGGGTCTGCCGGACGAGGAGGCCGCCGAACCGGCCGGGGTGATCTCCCCGAACATGGTGTCGATGACGGCGCCGTCGAACGGACCACGGCCCGCTCCAGGGCCCGCGGGCAGGCCCTGGAGGCGCGCCAGCAGCCCCTCCGAGGGCGGCGGAGGAGCGGTCCGGGCGAAGACGTCCTTCAGTCTGCGCTGGGCGTCGGCCTCGGCCTTGCACTTGGGGCAGGTCGCCAGATGGGCCAGGACCCGGTCCCGGGCGTCATGTTTCAGCTCACCGTCGACCAGGGCGGCGAGACGGTCCCCCAGATGCTGTTCCGCGGGGGTCGGACCAGAGCCGTTCACGCCGGTGCCCCCTCAGCCGCGAGCCCGGCGGCACCCGCGAGCAGCCGCTGCTCGGCACGGGCCTCGGGCGAACGGTGCTTGAGGGCCTTGCGCAGATGCGAGCGACCCCGGTGGATCCGGCTGCGGACCGTGCCCAGCTTCACCCCGAGGGTGGCCGCGATCTCCTCGTACGACAGCCCCTCGATGTCACAGAGGACCACGGCCGCGCGGAACTCCGGCGCCAGGGTGTCCAGCGCCTGCTGGACATCCGCGTCGAA
Source organism: Streptomyces sp. NPDC057638 (assembly GCF_042800315.1). Taxonomy (NCBI): domain Bacteria; kingdom Bacillati; phylum Actinomycetota; class Actinomycetes; order Kitasatosporales; family Streptomycetaceae; genus Streptomyces; species Streptomyces sp. NPDC057638. Next base: position 9,397 of record NZ_JBHVHF010000228.1, on the reverse strand, counting down.
GTGGCTGTCGTTGAACATCTGCTGCGGGGAGGGCTCACGGCTCGGCAGCCGCTCGGCGGCGTCATCGCCGAGCGCGTCGAAGCGGATGCGCTGCTTGCGCCGGACCATGTCCAGGAACAGATTGGTGGTGATCCGGTGCAGCCAGCCCTCGAACGTGCCGGGGGTGTAGGTCGACAGCGAGCGGAAGACCCGGACGAAGACCTCCTGGGTCAGGTCCTCGGCGTCATGCTGGTTGCCCGTGAGACGGTAGGCGAGACGGTAGACCCGGCCGCTGTGCGTGCTGACGATCTCCTCCCACGAGGGAGGTGTCCACGCCTGTGTCTCCGCGTCTGATGCGAAGGTCGCCGTGGTGGCGGAGTGGGCATGGCGGCGGTCAGCGGTGTCAGTCACGGATTTCGGCTCACCCGGTGGCCGGAGGAAGCGCCGTAGCGCCCCCTTGCGATCCGCGGGTGCAGCCGCACCTCCCCTTATGGCTCTGGTGGTGTCCAGCGGAGCCCCTACCATAGCCACCTCGCCCGTTAGTTCCGGATAAGAATCTTTACGCGAATTTGGGTACCGCGTCGAAGTCCGTCGCATGTCATCCCCCCTCCCTCTCTAACGCCCGGTCCCATCTGCGGGTTCCCGGCGGCAGCGGATACAGTCAACGTCGCGTTCAACTACGGGGACAGGAGAGGCCCATTACCGCGAACCGGCAGACAAGCTGGGCGTTCGCCGACGCCTTTGTCGCCGAGGACGACGCGCTGCGCTGGGCCCGGGACCGGGCCCGGGAGGCAGGGCTCTCCCCGGTGTCGCCAGGCACCGGCGCCGCCCTGCGACTGCTGGCCGCGACCACCGACGCGAAGGCCGTCGCCGAGATCGGCACCGGCACCGGGGTCTCCGGGATCTATCTGCTCCAGGGTCTGCGCCCCGACGGGGTACTGACCACGGTGGACCTGGTCCCCGAGCACCAGCAGTTCGCCAAGCAGTCCTTCCGCGCGGCGGGCTACGCCGCGAACCGCGCCCGCTTCATCCCCGGGCGCGCCCTCGACGTCCTGCCCCGGCTCGCCGACGGCGGCTATGACCTGGTCTTCTGCGACGGTGACCGGATGGAGTCACTGGACTACCTCGCTGAATCGTTGCGCCTGCTACGCCCCGGTGGCCTCGTCTGTTTCGAGGGCGTCTTCGCGGGCGGACGCACGGTGGACTCGGCGGCGCAGCCGGCCGAGGTGTTGCGGCTGCGCGAGCTGTTGCGGGCGATACGGGAGAGTCAGGAACTACTCCCCTCCCTCCTCCCCGTCGGCGACGGCCTCCTCTGCGCCGTCCGCCGCCCGTAGGCCGTGTCCGCAGAGTCCCGCCTGTCCACGGCGCCCTGACACGCGCGCTCTCCCCCTGGGCCCAGGAGTCCGGGAGGGAGTGTCCCCATCTGCGCCTGCGGGCCCTCGGTACCCCCACCGACCAGCGGAGCGACTGCCCGCGAGGGCGGGACTGGGGGCGGACAGCGCGCTGCCCCGGCTCCTGGGGGAGACCGGGGCAGTGAGAGAGATGAGGGGCGCCGTGAGGGTCAGCCGACGACCTTCTTCAGGGCGTCACCGAGCGCGTCGGCTTCGTCCGGTGTCAGCTCGACGACAAGCCGACCGCCGCCTTCGAGCGGAACGCGCATGACGATGCCCCGCCCCTCCTTGGTCACCTCGAGCGGGCCATCACCCGTCCGCGGCTTCATGGCCGCCATGCTCGTTCCCCTTCCTGAAACCAGCTCACCGTCAGCCGAACAGCCACCTGCCTAGGCACGCGTCACCGGCATCGAACACATTGCTTCCAGGTCATTATCCCGCATCGCGGGACCCGATGACCAACATCGGTCGGCATCGCTTAGGCAACGCGCTCTCGCAAAACCACCCAATTCGGCGATCTGCCTGCGATACTTCGCTCCTCTCCGCTCACTCGGAGGAACGCTCCGCGAGCGTTGTCTTTGACGCAGGTCACATGCCCGTTCCCGGTGTTCTCCGCCATGCTGAACCCCCACAGTCCCCTTCCCGGGGCCGTGCCGCCGAGCCGCGAAGGGACCCGCCATGGCCGACTCCGTGCTGTACGAGGTGAACGACGGACTCGCGACGATCACGCTCAACCGGCCCGACGCCATGAACGCTCTGAACATCGATGCCAAGATCGCCCTCCGGGAGGCGGTCCAGGGCGCCGCGGAGGATCCGCGGGTCCGGGCGGTGCTGCTCACGGCGACCGGGCGGGCCTTCTCCGTCGGCCAGGACCTCAAGGAGCACATCGCGCTGCTCGCCGAGGACCGTGCCGCGGGCGGCGGCTCGACCATGAGCACCGTGCGTGAGCACTACAACCCGATCGTCCGGGCACTGGCCGGGATGGCGAAACCGGTGGTCGCCGGGGTGAACGGGGTCGCGGCGGGCGCCGGGCTCGGTTTCGCCCTGGCCGCCGATTACCGGGTCGTCGCCGAGACGGCCACCCTCACCACCGCCTTCGCGGGGGTCGCGCTCTCCGCCGACTCCGGGATCTCCTGGACCCTCCCCCGGCTGATCGGCCGCGCCCGCGCCACCGATCTGCTGCTCTTCCCGCGCTCCCTCTCCGCCCAGGCGGCGTACGAGATGGGTCTGGCCGACAAGGTCGTCCCGGCCGACCGGCTGGCCGACGAGGCCCGCGCGGTGGCCCGTGCCCTGGCCGAGGGGCCGACGCTGGCGTACGCGGCGATCAAGGAGTCCCTCGCCTTCGGGGCCGGGCACTCGCTGGAGGAGACCCTCGTCAAAGAGGAGGAGCTCCAGGCCCGCGCGGGCGCGTCGGAGGACCACGCGACCGCCGTCCAGTCCTTCATCGCCAAGGAGAAGCCGGTCTACCGGGGCCGCTGAGCCCACGGCCACAGGCGGGCCCAGGAGGGCCCGCCCAGGGCCCGGGGCGGCACCGGACGGGATCGGGCTCCCCGGCCCCGTACCAGCCCGTCAGGCGCGGGTGGGGGCGTCCTGGGCGGCGCCACGGGCGACACAGCCGAGGAGATGGTCGTCGACCAGGCCGCACGCCTGCATCAGGGCGTAGGCCGTCGTCGGACCGATGAAGCGGATGCCGCGCTTCTTCAGCTCCTTGGCCAGGGCGGTGGACTCGTCGGTGACGGCGGGCACGTCGGCCAGCGTGCGCGGGGCCGGACGGGTGACCGGGTCGGGGGCGAAGGACCAGATCAGCTCGGTCAGCTCGCCGGGGCGCCAGCCGGCCAGTGTCCGGGCGTTGGCCAGGGTCGCGTCGATCTTGGCGCGGTTGCGGATGATGCCCTCGTCGGCGAGGAGCCGCTCCCGGTCCTCGTCCGTGAACGCGGCGACCGAGCCGATCACGAACCCGGCGAAGGCCGTGCGGAAGCCCTCCCGGCGGCGCAGGATGGTGATCCAGGAGAGCCCGGACTGGAACGCCTCCAGACAGAGCCGCTCGAACAGCGCGTCGTCGCCGTGGACCGGGCGGCCCCACTCCTCGTCGTGGTACGCCACGTAGTCCTCGGTGGAGAGGCCCCAGGGGCAGCGCGCCCTGCCGTCGGCCCCGGTGACCGGTCCGCCGCTCACTTCCCGGCCTCCTCGGCGGGCGGGGCGGGCTCGGCGGGCTCGGGCCGCTCCGCCGGACCCGGCCGGACCCCCGCCAGCTCGGCCTCCAGCGCGGCGATCCGCGCGTCCCGCTCGGCCAGTTCGGCACCCAGCCGCCCGAGGGCCTCGTCGACATCGGTCATCCGGTAGCCGCGCACCCCCACGGGGAAGCGCAGCGCCTCCACCTCGGCCCGTCCCACCGGACGGTCCGGCGGCAGCGGGTCCACCAGCTGCTCGGGCGCGGCCTCGGGCAGGGCCGCGCTGTCGCCGCCACCGATCACGATCAATGTGACCGCCCCGACGACCACGACCATCGCGATGAGCAAGAACAAGAACACCAGCGACCTCTCCCCGACTGACCCGGACCCCCGGACGAGACGAACACCCAGCGAACAGCTGGACAAGCGACGAAACAGGCGACGGCCGGCCAACGGACACCCCGATGGACAACCGACGGACCACCACGGACACAGCCCACCGGCACCGGCGGCCCGTACGACACACCAGAACCACCCACCGTACGGGCGCTGTCCCTCGCTGAATCGTGCCACGCCGCTCTGACAGTTAGGGTCGCAGCCGGACGACCCGAGGAGGAGAGCCCCTGATGCTGCGGCTGGGACGGCGCGAGTTCGACCCGCGCGAACCGGTGATCATGGCGATCGTGAACCGTACCCCCGACTCCTTCTACGACCAGGGCGCGACGTTCCGGGACGAACCCGCGCTCGCCCGGGTCGAGCAGGCCGTGTCGGAGGGGGCCGCCATCATCGACATCGGCGGGGTCAAGGCGGGCCCCGGCGAGGAGGTCACGGCCGAGGAGGAGGCCCGGCGGACGGTCGGCTTCGTGGCCGAGGTACGCCGCCGCTTCCCCGACGTGGTGATCAGCGTGGACACCTGGCGCCACGATGTGGGCGAGGCGGTCTGTGAGGCGGGCGCGGACCTGCTCAACGACGCCTGGGGCGGGGTCGACCCCAGGCTGGCCGAGGTCGCCGCCCGTTACGGCGTGGGCCTGGTCTGCACCCACGCGGGCGGCGCGGAGCCCCGGACCCGCCCCCACCGGGTCGCCTACGACGACGTGGTGGCGGACATCCTGCGGGTGACGCTGGGGCTGGCCGAGCGGGCGGTGGAGCTGGGGGTGCGGCGGGACGGGATCCTGATCGACCCCGGCCATGACTTCGGCAAGAACACCCGCCACTCACTGGAGGCGACTCGGCGTCTGGGTGAGCTGGTGGAGACCGGCTGGCCGGTGCTGGTGTCCCTGTCGAACAAGGACTTCGTGGGCGAGACGCTGGACCGGCCGGTGAAGGAGCGGGTCATCGGCACGCTGGCGACGACGGCGGTGTCGGCGTGGCTGGGCGCGCGGGTGTACCGCGTGCACGAGGTGGCGGAGACCCGTCAGGTGCTGGACATGGTGGCGACGATCGCGGGCCACCGGGAGCCGTCGGTGGCCCGCCGCGGCCTGGCCTGACCGACCCCGCGCCCCGGCACCCGACTCCGGCGCCGTCACCCCGGTGCCGCGTTCGTTCCCGTCACCCTGGTCGCGTTCGTTCTCTCGTCACCCTGGTACCGCGTTCGCCGCCGTCCCCTGGTGCCGCGTTCGCGCCGTCAGCCGTGCGCGCGGCAGCCGTGGCGCCCCGCGCCCGGGGCGGGCCGTCTCTCCGGGAAACGGTCCGACCACGGCGGGCGCGGGACGGGATCGGCACCGCCCGCCCGCGGCGGACGCCGGGGTGAACCGGTCGCTACGGAGCCCGGAGCGCCGGAGCGGGGCGCGGCGACCCCGCCAGGCCCGTCAGACCCGTCAGACGCCAGTCTCCTTCGTCACCAGGTCGACCGCCTCCGCCACGTCGTCCGTGACGTGGAAGAGCAGCAGGTCGTGCGCGGACGCCTTGCCCTGGGCGACGACCGTGTCCCGCAGCCAGTCCACCAGCCCGGCCCAGTACTCCGTACCGAAGAGCACGATCGGGAAGCGGGTGACCTTGCGGGTCTGGACCAGGGTCAGCGCCTCGAACAGCTCGTCGAGCGTTCCCAGGCCACCGGGCAGGACGACGAAGCCGGAGGCGTACTTCACGAACATCGTCTTGCGGACGAAGAAGTAGCGGAAGTTCACCCCGATGTCGACATGCGGGTTGAGCCCCTGCTCGAAGGGCAGCTCGATGCCGAGCCCCACGGAGACGCCCTTGGCCTCCCGGGCGCCTTTGTTGGCCGCCTCCATCGCGCCCGGGCCGCCGCCCGTGATCACGGCGAAGCCCGCCTTGACCAGGGCCTGGCCGATCCGTACGCCCGACTCGTACTCGGGGGTGCCCGGCCGGGTGCGGGCGGAGCCGAAGACGCTGATCGCACGAGGGAGTTCGGCGAGCGCGCCGAAGCCCTCGACGAACTCCGACTGGATGCGCATCACCCGCCAGGGGTCGGTGTGCACCCACGCGGAGTCGCCCTCGGTGTCGAGCAGTCGCTGGTCGGTGGTCCCGGGCTGGACCTGGTCCCTGCGGCGCAGCACCGGGCCCTCCCGCCGCTCCTCCACCGGGCCGGGCTCCGTACCGGAACCGCCAGCACCGGAACCGTCAGTACCGGAACCCTCGGGATTGCCCATGGTCTGCTCCCTCCGCCGAACATCGTTTCCGCACCCAGGGTAGGACGCCGGGGAGAGCGGGCGGGCGGACGGCGGACGACACCGGGGCGACGCCAGGACGTCAGCGCGGCACCGGGACACCGTCAGGACGTCAGCCAGGCGCGCAGCCGCCGCTCACAGTGGACGATCTTGTCGACGGCGACATGCTCGTCGCGCTTGTGCGCGTACAGGGGATCGCCGGGCCCGTAGTTCACCGCCGGGACACCGAGGGCGCTGAAGCGGGAGACATCCGTCCAGCCGAACTTGGGCCGGGCGACCCCGCCGACGGCCGCCATGAACGCGGCGGCGGCCGGGTGCGAGAGCCCCGGCAGCGCGGCACCACTGTGGTCGTCGACCACGAACTCGGCCACCCCGCAGTCGGCGAAGACCTCGTGGACATGGGCGAGCGCCTGCTCCGGGCTCAGATCGGGGGCGTAACGGTAGTTCACGGCGACCGTGCACGCGTCGGGGATGACGTTGCCCGCCACACCGCCCTCGATCCGGACGGCGTTGAGGCCCTCGCGGTACTCCAGACCGTCGATCACGGGGCGCCGGGGCTCATAGGCGGCGAGCCGGGCGAGGATCGGCGCGGCGGCGTGGATCGCGTTGGACCCCATCCAGCTCCGCGCGGAGTGGGCGCGCTCCCCCGTCGTCCGCAGCAGGACGCGGAGGGTGCCCTGGCAGCCGCCCTCGACCTCGCCATCGGAGGGTTCGAGCAGCACCGCGAAGTCGCCCGCCAGCCAGTCGGGGTGGGCGTCGGCGACCTTGCCGAGGCCGTTGAGGTCGGCGGCGACCTCCTCGTTGTCGTAGAAGACGAAGGTCAGATCGCGGTTGGGCGCGGGCACGGTGGCCGCGATCCGCAGTTGGACCGCCACACCCGACTTCATGTCGCTGGCGCCGCAGCCCCACAGCACCCCGTTCCCGTCCAGCCGGGAGGGCACGTTGTCCGCGATGGGGACCGTGTCGATGTGCCCGGCGAGCACGACCCGCTCGGCGCGCCCGAGAGAGGTGCGGGCGACCACGTTGTTGCCGTACCGGTCGACGCGGAGGTGCGGCAGGGCGCGCAGTGCGCTTTCGACGGCGTCCGCGAGGGGCTTCTCCGTCCCGCTGACCGACGGGAAGTCGATCAGCGCGGCGGTGAGCGCGGGGGCGTCCATGCTGAGGTCAAGTGCGGTGGGCGGCATGATCCCGACCTTAGCGCGCAACCCTGGAGGCGTTTCGCCAGCGGTACGCGGGCGGGGCACGCCCCTCGGGCCATGAGGCCCGCTGGCCGAAAACCCCGGTGTTCAGACCCGTCATGGAGCCACCGCGCCAGGTCACGGGGACGCGGCCGATGCCCTAGTACGGTGGGCCTGTGTCCGATACCGCATCCCCCCTCCGGCGCCGCCGCCGCGCGCGGCTCACCGCCGCGTTCGCCGCGCTGCTGGCGCTGATCGGCTATGTCGCGGTGCGGTACTCCTCCGGTGGCGACCCCGCCCGCTGTGTCGTACGCGCCGCTTCCGGCGAGGGCGGCCCGCGCTATGAACTGAGCACCGAGATGGCGGCGAACGCGGCCACGATCTCCGCCGTCGGCACCAGCCGGGGGCTGCCGGAGCGGGCGGTCACCATCGCGCTCGCGACCGCGCTCCAGGAGTCCTCGCTGCGCAACATCGACCACGGCGACCGGGACTCCCTCGGACTCTTCCAGCAACGCCCCTCCAAGGGCTGGGGCACACCGGATCAGATCCTCGACCCGGTCTACTCGGCGGGGAAGTTCTACGACGGCCTCACCGAGGTCCCCGGCTACTCCCGGCTGCCGCTGACCGTCGCGGCGCAGAAGGTCCAGCGCAGCGGCTTCCCCCAGGCGTACGCCAAGCACGAGCCGAACGCCACGCTGCTGGCCGCCGCGCTGACCGGACGGGCCGGATCCGCGCTGAGCTGCACGCCCGGTGCCACGGCCGCCACCGGGGAAGCGGCGACGGTCCGTACCGCGCTGACCCGGGACTTCGGGGCGGCGGTGCTGGCGGGCGCGCCCCGCACGGGGGCGCGCGAGATCGCCGTAGCGGTGCCGTCGGCGACCTCGGACGCGCCCTCGGCCGGTCCCGGCGTCTCGCGGGCGCCGACACCCCGGCGCGGCTGGGAGCTGGCGCACTGGGCGGTGGCGCGGGCCGAGAGGCTGGGCATCGCGGAGGTCTCGTACGGCGGGAAGGTCTGGTCCGCCGAACACGCCGACCGGGGCTGGCGGCCGTCCACCACCCCTCCCGCCCCCGGCGTCCGCCTCCGTCTCGCTCCCTGACCCAGGGCCGTCCCGGCCGCTCCCTTGTCGCGGGTACGTCGTGGCACATCTCGGGTACGTCGCGGGTCGCGGGGCGTCGCGGGTCGTCGCGGGTCGCTGTCGGTACGGAGGCGTCCGCGCCTCCAGGGAGACGCGCGGCCGTCGACGGGCACGGCACACCCATACGAGAGGTCACCCACAGGCGGGGTACGGGAACGGCACCGGCGAAGCGGGCCGTCACCCGCGCACAGCGGTCGTCCGGCGGGCGAGGCACCTGGTCAGGGCGCGAGCACGGCGGGGCGACGCTCCGGCGGGCCGCCGGGGTTGTCCTTATTTCAGCTCAATCGATCATGTGACGTATTGCCAACTCTTTGCCCGGCCGTACCGCAACTTCCCCCGCCCCCCGCCCGGTTGTCACTGCGTCCGGCCGCCGGGCCCGGCCACCCCCGAGGCCCGGCCCGGCGGCGGACCAGACACAGCACTTCACCGTCTTCTCGTCTCAAGGAGCATCATGTCCCTCCCCCTGACCCGCCGGATCGCCCGTGTCGCGCTGCTCGTCGCGGCGGGCGCCGCCCCCGTGGTCGGTGCGGCCGGCTCCGCGGGTGCCGTGGACCTCCACCAGGCCAACCCGGTCGGCGGACTGAGCACCGTGGACGCCGGAAGCGTCGGGTCCACCGTCGACGGCGCGGCCCGCAACTCCACCGCGCTGGCCGGGAACACCGGTGGCGACGCGGTCCAGCAGACCCTGCCCGCCGCGGGCAAGACCGTGGGCTCGGCGGGCCGGACCACCGCCCCCGCCGCCCAGAAGGTCGCCGGTGAGACGGCGGGCACCGCCACCGGGATCGTCGGCCAGGCCGCGGGCGGGGCGGCCGGTTCGCTCGGCGACGGTCTGCCGACCGGCAAGCTGGCCCAGGGCGGTCCGCTCGGCGGCTGACCGGCACCCAGCACCGGCGATGGGCCCGGGAGCATCCGCTC
>NZ_JBHVHF010000227.1:0-13467 GCF_042800315.1 Streptomyces sp. NPDC057638 | reverse complement strand
TTCTCCGCCGACAGGGGGCTTGATCGTGCCGTCTCGCTACTTCTTGCCCTGGTTCTTGACCGCCTCGATGGCCGCCGCCGCGGCGTCCGGGTCGAGGTAGGTGCCGCCGGGGGTGATCGGGTTGAAGTCGGCGTCCAGTTCGTAGAAGAGGGGGATGCCGGTGGGGATGTTGAGGCCGGCGATGGCCTCGTCGGAGACGCCGTCGAGGTGCTTGACGAGGGCGCGCAGCGAGTTGCCGTGGGCGGCGACCAGGACGGTGCGGCCCGCGAGGAGGTCGGGGACGATGCCGTCGTACCAGTACGGCAGCATGCGGACGACGACGTCCTTGAGGCACTCGGTGCGGGGGCGCAGTTCGGACGGGATCGTCGCGTAGCGCGGGTCGTCGCTCTGGGAGAACTCGGTGCCGTCCGCCAGCGGCGGGGGCGGCGTGTCGTAGGAGCGGCGCCAGAGCATGAACTGCTCCTCGCCGAACTCGGCGAGGGTCTGGGCCTTGTCCTTGCCCTGGAGAGCGCCGTAGTGGCGCTCGTTCAGCCGCCAGGAGCGGTGGACGGGGATCCAGTGGCGGTCCGCGGACTCCAGCGCGAGCTGGGCGGTGCGGATGGCGCGCTTCTGGAGGGAGGTGTGCAGTACGTCGGGGAGCAGACCGGCGTCCTTGATCAGCTCACCACCGCGGACCGCCTCCTTCTCGCCCTTCTCGGTGAGATTGACGTCCACCCAGCCGGTGAACAGGTTCTTCGCGTTCCATTCGCTCTCGCCGTGGCGGAGGAGGATCAGCTTGTACGGTGCGTCGGCCATACGTCCGAGCCTAATGGACGTGTGCGCCGTCGCCGCTCGTGTGTGCGGTGGAGGGCGGGGCGGCGTACGCGGCTCCTAGGGGCGCGTACACCCGTCACCTGGAGGCGGGCTCCGGACGTGGTCCAGGGGCGCGCTGGGGCGTCGCCAGGGAGGCGCGCGGGGGTTCCCGGCGTGCTCAGAGGCGTCGATTGACGGTCCACGTCAATCGACTGGTCAGCGGGAAACGACGCTCGGTAACGTGCGGGCACCTTCTGTGACACTTACTTCCGCCGATGGGCCTTGGGGGGACCATGCCGCTTGCCGGGGCGCGACGCGCCATGAGAGAGACGGTCTCGGGGCTCCCCCGGGAGTTCTGGTGGCTGTGGACGAGCACCCTCGTCAATCGGCTGGGGATGTTCGTCTCGACCTATCTGGTGCTGTACCTGACCGTGGAACGCGGCTACTCGGCGGCGTACGCCGGGTTGGTGGTGTCGCTCTACGGGCTCGGCGGTGTGATGTCCTCGCTCGGCGCGGGGGTGCTCGCCGACCGGCTGGGGCGGCGGCCCACGCTGTTGATCGCCCAGGGCTCGACGGCGGTCTCCGTGGCGCTCCTGGGCTTCGCACAGCACCCTGCGGTGATCGCGGCCGTCGCGTGTGTGGTCGGCGCGGCGACGAACGGCTCGCGGCCCGCCGTCCAGGCGATGATGGCCGACATCGTGCGGCCGCAGGACCGGGTGCGCGCGTTCTCGCTGAACTACTGGGCGATCAACCTCGGCTTCGCGATCTCCACGGCGGCGGCGGGCTTCATCGCCGAGTACAGCTATCTGGCGCTCTTCCTGATCGAGGGCGCGATGACCCTGGCGTGCGCCCTGCTGGTCTTCGCGAAGGTGCCGGAGTCGCGGCCGCCGCAGCTGGCGTCGGCCGACGAGGGGCCCGAGGTCAGCCTGTGGACCGTGCTGCGCGACGGCCGCTTCATGTGCATGGTCCTGCTGGCGCTGGTCGTCGCGCTGATCTTTATGCAGGGGATGATCGGGCTGCCGCTGGCGATGGCCGAGGACGGCTTCTCATCCGCCGACTACGGCCTGGTCATGGCGGTGAACGGCGTCGTGATCGTCACCCTCCAGATCCCCGTGACGCGTTACATAGAGCACCGCGACCCCCGTCGGCTGCTGATCGTCTCGTCGCTCCTGGTGGGGTACGGGTTCGGGCTGACCGCCTTCGCCGGTTCGGTCGGGCTGTACGTGGCCACCGTGATGGTCTGGACACTGGCGGAGATCGTGAACGCGCCCACGCAGAGCAGTCTGGTGGTGCGGTTCTCGCCTGTCCGGGGCCGGGGGCGCTACCAGGGGATGTACACCCTGACCTGGTCGGTGGCCACCCTGCTCGCGCCCATAGTGGCGGGCGGAGTGATCGACCAGTGGGGCGCGGAGTGGCTCTGGGCCCTGTGCGCGGCCTTGGGAACCGTCACCGGGGTGGGGTACTGGGCGCTGCTGCGCCGTCTTCCCGAGGTGGTGGACGAGGAGCCGCGTGCGGGCCGCCCCGGCCGAGGTACTGGCCGGGTGAGGGCCGGCACTCCGGACGGGGCGGCCGCCGAGGGGGACGGCGTGGCGGCGCGTGCCCAGGGTGCCGTGTCCTGAACACGCGGCAGGGGACGCGGGAGGCGCCGGTCAGGGCGGGGGCCCCTGGGCGGTGACCCGGGTGCCCGGGTGGGCGAGGGCGCACACCAGGGCCACGGCCAGGGCGAGGGCCATGCCGTAGAACACCCACTGGTTGGCCTCGGCGAAGTCCATCCGTACCGCGTGACGTGCGTTCTGGGTCAGGGCCGCCACCGGACCGTCATGGGACGCGCCGCTGCCGCCGTGGCGGGCGAGGGCCTGGGAGAGTTCCCGGGCGGTCCGCTCGGCGGCCGTGGCGGGGACTCCGCGGGACTCCAGTGTCGCGGTCACCCGGTCGACCATGACGTGACTGAGTACGGTTCCGTACACCGCGAGCCCCACGGCGGCCGCGTAGTTGCGGACCGTCTGGGTGATGCCGGTGACCTCTCCGTACGACGCGTCGATCGCGCGGTTGACCGAGTCCGTGGAGGCGGGTGCGAGCAGGAAGCCGATGCCCACGCCCGCGAGCACGACGTAGGGCCATTGGGCCGCGTACGAGAGGTCCGTCAGCTTCCAGGCCCACAGGGCGAATCCGATCGTCCCCAGGGCGCAGCCGATCACCATAGGGGGGCGCGCTCCGCGCGAGTCCAGGAGGCGCCCGCCGATCTGGGTGGCGACCACGAAGCCGAGGAAGAAGAAGAGGAGGTAGAGAGCGGCCTCGTTGGGCGTCTTGCCGAGGGAGACCTGGGCGTAGACGGACGCGAAGAAGAACAGCGGGACGAAGGCCAGCATCGAGAAGAAGAGAACCGCGTTGTCGGCGGCGAACGCGCGGTCCCGGAAGACGCGCAGCTTGATCAGGGGATGCTCGGGGACGCGCAGCTCGTACACGCAGAAGACGACGAGCACCGCGAAGCCCCCGGCGACGCAGCTCCAGGTCGCGGCCGATCCCCAGCCCCATTCGGCCGCCTGCTGGAGCCCCAGCACGCTCAGGCCCATCCCGGCCGCCACCAGGGCGGCGCCCGGCAGGTCGAGGCGTTCGGCGCGCGGGGTGTTGGGGATCCGGGCCAGGACGGTCAGGACGATCGCGATCAGGGCGACGGGCACGTTCACCCAGAAGATGGCCCGCCAGGTCCATGCGGTCAGCCAGCCGCCGAGCAGCGGGCCGATCGCCGTGAAGCCCCCCGCGACGCCGAAGAAGAGGGCCAGCGCGCGCCCGCGCCGCTCGACCGGGAAGACGGCGGTGACCACGGCGAGCGCGGCGGGGAACATGAGCGCGGCGCCCACCCCCTGGGCCGCCCGAAAGATGATCATCCAGGTCTGTGCGAAGTCCGTCGCGGGGACGCAGCCGCAGAGCACGGACGAGACGACGAAGACCAGGGTGCCGAACAGCATCACGCGCCGGTGCCCGTGGATGTCCGCCAGACGGCCGCCGAGCGCGAAGCACACCGCCAGGGCGAGCAGATAGGAGTTGACGACCCAGCGCAGGCCCGAGGAGGTGAGCGACAGCTCCTCGCTGATGTCGGGCGCGGCGATGGCGACGATCGTCTGGTCGATGAACGTCATCGACACCGCGAACATCATCGCCGCGAGTGCCAGGCCCTGGCTGGTGCCCCGCCCCCGCCGTACAGGGGCGGCAGGTTCTCCGTCCGCCCCAGTGGGTTCTCCGTCCGCCCGAGCGGGGGCGTCGGAGCCATCCGCCGGGCGGAAGGGACCCGAGCCGCCGACCGGGTGCGGCGGATCGGAACCGCCCGAGATGTCGCTCATGGCGTGAATTCTTCCTCCGGCCTCGGTCCCCCGCACACCGGAGCGCGGGGAGCGCGCCTCAGAGGGCGCGCTGCGCGCGGTACAGGTTGGGTGGCCAGACGGCCCCGGGGGTCCCGTACGCCTCCAGACGCGCGTTCAGCGGCCCGGTGAAGTCCGGGACGTCGACCTGGCCGAACTCCCGTACGTGCGAGATGCCCACGGTCGCGCTGTACGGGGCCACCTGGTCGATCCTCACCAGTCCGGCCCTGCCGTTGGTGACCGTCACGTTCCAGTGGGCGAAGCGGGCCCCGTAGAGGGGTCCGGCGCTCGCGTCACCGCCGTGGCGGCCGTCATTGTGGACGGTGATCTCCGTACGGACGTTCGCGAACGGCATGCCCCGGTGGGTGTCGAAGGTGCCCATCTCCATGACACCGCGCGACCAGACGTTGTAGCTGGACAGACCCTCGACATTGATGCCGTGGAGCTGGGTGCCCGCCGGTGCGGGCACCGTGCGGCGCGCGACGGCGAAGTCCTCGATCAGGTTGTCGTGGGCACCCTCGCGGCAGAAGTACGGGTGGTGGGAGCCCCGGCCCTCGACCCTGGTGTCGCGCAGGGTGCAGGCCGACGCCCCGACGAGGCCGAAGCCGTTGTCGACATGGCGGACCGTGACGTCCCGCGCCCAGCAGTCGTAGGCGCACTGGAACGTGACGCCGTTGTAGCCCTTGTCGAGGAGGTGCGGGGACTGCGGGGTCTCGCGCGCCTCCAGGGTCACTCCCTCCACCCCGGCGTCGGTGAGCGGCTGCACCATGGTGACGATCCGGGGGTCCCACTCGGGCCGCAGATCGAGAGGCAACGGCCTCTCGAACGTGACCTGGTCGCGCGTGACGGCCGTCACGCGGACCGGCCACTCATACGGCACGTAACTGGTGAGCTTGGTCTTGTCGTCCCAGACATATGCCTCGGGGCCGGGGCCACCGCCCGCCATGTGCTCCAGGAGGGTGTGGCCGGCGTCGTCCGCGATCCGCAGGAGGACGAGCTGCCCCGCGCGCAGCCGGCGCGCGCTGTCGACGGTCACCGACCAGTCGCCGCGCCGGGCCGGGCGTACGGTCGCGAGCGTGCGCCACTCGTCGCGCCTGTTGCCGGTCCAGCCCTCGAACGGCCAGTCCCCGGCGCGGATGGCCCCGACCAGGCTCTCCCAGCGGGCCCGGGGGCAGAGCCAGATGAGGCCGCCCGCCCAGGACCAGGAGGACTTGTCCCCGCCGTACCGGCTGCCGTACGGGCCGATGAGTTCGGTGAGGTGCTTGGTGGCGTGGAGCGTCGTCCGGCCGCTGCCCTCGCCCGCGAGGACCACTCCGCTGTGGCCGAGCCGGATGAGGCCGTCCAGGCGGTAGGTGCCGCCGGAGAGCCGGACCGTGCCACCGCCGCGCCGGCCGATCCACTCGATCGCGCGGTTGATGGCCGGGGCCGCGTCGGCCGAGCCGTCGTTCACCGCACCGAAGTCATGGGCACTCACCCACCGCGCCTGGCGACGGCGGCCATGGCTGCCCGCCCGGCCGACGTACGGGATCTGAGGGTGGCGGTAGGGGGTGCGGCGGTACTCGTCCCAGAGCGCCGTGACGGGCCGCCGTGCGACATGAGTGACGGGTGCACCAGCGGCCCGGGCGCCGGGGCCGCCGACCCATGTGGCGACGACGGCGGTGGCCCCGCCGAGCAGGACGCGTCTTCCCAGCGGTCGCTGACCGATCTCCATGAGTACGCCTCCCATGCGTCTTACATGGATGTGAACAGCGTTCATGTGCGCGTTGCGGGGAGCATGCCACGCCCGCCCGGAGCGCGGGAAGGGGGCGGGTCCGTCTACCTCGCCGCCAGAGGCTCCGGGCCACCATGGCGGCCGGGAGTCAGCCCTTGGTCAGATTCGTGAACGCGTCCAGGTTGCGGGTCGACTCACCGCGCGACACGCGCCAGGCGTACTCCTTGCGGATCGCGTTCGCGAAACCGATCTCCAGAAGGATGTTGAACGCCCCGTCCGCCTCCTCCAGGACGGCGCCCAGCAGCCGGTCCAGTTCCTCCGGGGTCACGGCGGAGAGCGGGAGGCGGGCCGTCAGATAGACATCGCCGAGGGAGTCGACGGCATACCCGACCGCGTAGAGCCGGAGGTTCCGCTCCAGCAGCCAGCGGTGCACGGCGCCGTCGTTCTCATCGGGATGACGGATGACGAACGCGTTCACCGACAGCGCGTGCTCACCGACCCGCAGGGAGCAGGTGGTCGCCAGCTTCCGGGTGCCGGGGAGCGTCACCACGAACGTGCCGGGCTCGGGACTCTCCCAGGTCAGGCCCGCGTCGCCCAGCGCCTGCTCGATGACCCGCGCGGACTGTCGTGCCTCGTCGTCGGACATGGTGCGAGCGTACCCGGGGGCCCGGACAGACGTACGGAAGGCCGGGCAGTGACGCCGCGCGCTCCCCTGGTGGCGGACGGGGAACGCGATGCCGCGCGCTCCCCTGGCGGCGAGCGCGCGGTGATGGGCGAAGGCGTCAGAGGGAGCCGGCGCGGGAGCGCGCGCGGCGCCGGTGGTCCCACAGGGCCGCCGTGTAGACGTCGGCGGTCGCGGCGGCCGCCGTATCCCAGCCGAAGGAGCCCGCGTGCCGGGCGGCCGAGGCACCCATGCGCTCCGCCAGCGCCTCGTCCATCAGGAGGCGGTGCAGCGCCCGCGCGTAGTCGGCGGGGTCATGGCCGTCCACGAGGAATCCGGTCTCCCCGTCGCGCACGGCCACGGGCAGACCGCCGACCCGGGCGGCCACCACCGGCGTACCCGTCGCCTGCGCCTCGATGGCGACCAGTCCGAAGGACTCGCTGTACGAGGGCATCACCAGTGCGGAAGCGGCGCGGAACCAGTCCGCGAGGCGCTCCTGGCCGACGGGCGGCTGGAAGTGCACGAGGTCGGCGATACCGAGGCGACAGGCGAGCTTCTGGAGCCCCTCGGGCCGGGCGAGACCGCTGCCACTGGGCCCGCCGACGACGGGGACGTGGAGGCGGGAGCGGAGCGAGGGCTCGCGCTCCACCAGGCGGGCCACCGCGTGCAGCAGGATGTCAGGCGCCTTCAGCGGCTGTATCCGGCCCGCGAAGAGAGGAACGAACGCGCCCTGCGGCACTCCTAGGCGCGCGCGGGCGGCGGCGCGGCCGTCGGCCGGACGGAAACGGTCGAGGTTCACTCCGGGGTGCACCACCGCGACCCTCTCCCGCTCGGCGGCGTAGAAGCGGACCAGTTCGTCCGCCTCCTCCGCGGTGTTGGCGATCAGCCGGTCGGACGCGTTCACGATCTGCGTCTCACCGATCACCCTGGAGGCGGGTTCGGGGGTGTCGTCCGCCGCCAGGGCGGCGTTCTTGACCTTCGCCATGGTGTGCATGGCATGGACCAGGGGCACGCCCCACCGTTCGGCGGCGAGCCACCCGACATGCCCCGAGAGCCAGTAGTGGGAGTGGACGAGGTCGTAGTGCCCCGGGCGCTGGCGGGCCCACGCGCGCATGACCCCATGGGTGAACGCGCAGAGCTGACCGGGCAGATCCTCCTTGGCGAGCCCCTCATAGGGCCCCGCCTCCACATGACGGACGAGGACTCCCGGGGCGAGTTCCACGGAGGGGGGCAGACCGCCCGCCGTGGCCCGCGTGAAGATCTCGACCTCGATATTGATGGCGGCGAGCCGCCGGGCGAGCTCGACGATGTAGACGTTCATGCCGCCCGCGTCGCCTGTCCCCGGCTGATGCAGCGGGGAGGTGTGCACACTCAGCATGGCGATCCGGCGCGGCCTGCGATGGCCCGGGAATCGGATACGGGGGCTCGTGAAGCCATTGCCGAGGCGCGAGACGTACTGGCTCACGTCGGACATCCTCCTCGTTCCGGCGGCGGGTACCGCCGGTGGCCCCCCTGTCAGCCGGGCCCACGGGACGCTTCGTCGCGCCCCTCCGACCGGTGGGCCTCCGCTCCGTCACCCGCGCACCGCCCTCCGGTCTCCACCGGGGCCCGCGGTGCGCGCGGGGCGTACGACCCACCCTGTCCTGCGGGCATGGCGAGCTGCGGGGACGAGCAGCCCTCCACCGCCGCTCAACGCGGGAACGGCCTCCCGCCATTCCGATCGCGCGGCGCTTTGCCAAATCGTTGCCTTAAGGAGACGCGGATACGGAAGGGACGGGCGAGGCGGACGGGGCTTCGCTCCGGGGCTCGGCGAACGACACGGACCCCGCCCCGCGCGCAGCAAGGGCCCTCCTCCACCGTACGGAGAGAGGCTCCCGCGACGGAGAGAGGCTCCCGCGCCCCACGGAGAGAGGGGCGCATACCCTCGCATGCATGACCCGCCCCGTCGGCACCCCCACCCGCGGGACGACCAACCCCAACCGGCTGCGCCGGATGGATCGCTGGATCGCCGCCGCCCACGGCCCCGCGCTGCGCCGCAGCGACCGGCCGCTCGCCGTCGACCTCGGGTACGGTGCGGCGCCCTGGACCACCCTGGAGCTGTGGCGGCGGCTGCGCATGGCGGACCCGCGCTGCGAGGTCGTCGGCATCGAGATCGACCCGGAGCGGGTCGCGGCGGCACGACCGTACGAACGGGAGGGCCTCGGCTTCCGGCACGGCGGCTTCGAGGTCCCGCTGGGCGGCCGGAACCCCGATCTCATCCGCGCGGCGAACGTGCTGCGCCAGTACGACGAGGGCGAGGTCGCCACCGTGTGGGCGCGGCTGTGCGGGCGGCTGGCCCCGGGGGGCCTGCTGGTCGAGGGGACCTGTGACGAGATCGGGCGGCGGCACGTGTGGGTCGCGCTCGGGCCGGAAGGGCCGCGAACGATCACCTTCGCCACCCGGCTGGGGTCGCTGGACCGCCCGTCCGATCTGGCCGAGCGGCTGCCGAAAGCCCTGATCCACCGGAATGTGCCCGGCGAACCGGTCCACGCCTTCCTCCGGGACTTCGACCGGGCGTGGGCCGCAGCGGCCCCGTACGCCTCACTCGGCGCCCGGCAGCGCTGGATCCGGGCCGTGGGGGACCTCGCGGCCGACTGGCCGGTACGGGACGACCGCCGCAGGTGGCGACAGGGGGAGGTCACGGTGGACTGGGCCGCCTTCGCTCCCCCGTTCGAGTGAATGTACGGATGGTCCGGCCCGGCCGGGAACACGGACGGCGGGCTGTTCGTCGGGGAGAGGTGAGAAGGATCGTCCGTCTCGGGCGGGAGCGGGATGAGACAGGCGAGGCCGGACAGACGGACGGGTCGCGGGCGGCCCTGGGAGGGAAGCGTTCCAGGCCGTGCGTGGTCCGGAGCGGGGCGCGGGATCACACACGCACCGGCCTCTGTCCCTTTGTCCGAGGCCGTGACACCATTCACGCCGTATCCATAAGTTACTGACGGTAAATCAGATATTCGGTTCTGTGTTCAGCATCTTGGAGGGGGAGTCGTGAACCGACGCCGCTGTGCCACCGCCGCCGCGATCTCTCTGGTCTGCGCGCTGACCGCCCTCGTGGCGCCCGGAGCGGCCTTCGCGGCGACGCCGCTCGCCCCGAGCACCCCCCTCGCTCCTCTCTTTCCCGCAGCGCCCGAGCCCCTGCCGCCGACGGGCGCGCCAGGCGCGTCAGGAGCATCGGGAGCGGAGAAGTCGCTGGAGGAGGTGCGTCTGGAGATAGAGGGCCTCTACCACCAGGCTGTCTCGGCGACCGACGCCTACAACCTCGCCGAGGAGGAGACCGAGCGGCAATCGGCCGAGATCGTGAAGCTGTCCCAGGAGATCGTCAAGGGCCAGGCCCGCATCGACGACCTGAAGCTGCGCGCGGGAGCCGCCGCACGCGCGCAGTACCGCTCGGGCGGGCTGCCGCCCGAGGCGGGGCTGCTGCTCACCAACCACCCTGGACTCTTCCTCGACGGCCTCGGCCGGGTCCAGCAGAGCCTCAAGGCCACCCACGACCTGCTCAAGGACCTCAAGCGGACCCAGTCGGAACTCGCCTCCTACAACAAGGCCGCGAGCGCCCAGTGGCAGAAGCTGGAGGCCAATCGCCTCAAGCAGGCGGAGGCACAGAAGCGGATAGCCACCAAGATCGCTGCTGCTGAGAAGCTGGAGAACGCGCTGGAGAAGGAGGAGCGGGCCCGGATGCTCGTCCTGGAGCGCGAGGCGGCGAACCGGGCCCAGTCCGCCTGGCTGAGCACGGGCGCGCTCAAGACGACCACGGGGAACGCGAAGGCGACCACGGGAGGCCAGAAGGCGGTGGAGTTCGCACGGGCCCAGCTCGGCAAGCCCTACGCGTGGGGCGCGGAGGGCCCGGGTTCGTACGACTGTTCAGGCCTGACCTCCGAGGCGTGGTCGGCGGCGGGCAAAGGCATCCCGCGCACCTCACAGGAGCAGTGGCGCCGACTTCCCAAGGTCCCGGTCGACCAGATGCGGCCCGGCGATCTGATCATCTACCACGCCGATGCCAGCCATGTCGGGATGTACATCGGCGATGGAGAGATAGTGCACGCCCCCCGACCGGGCAGGACGGTGTCGATCGCGGGGGCGGGCTCGATGAAGATCCTCGGAGTTGTCCGGCCGGACTGACGGAGCAAGGCGCTTCCCCCGGCAGGAGGGCGCTTCCCCGGGCAGAGGCCGTCCCCCTCGGCATAGGGGCGGACGGCGACGGGCGCAGTCCAGAGGGCGAAGGACGAAGCTCGGCGAGCGGCTCACACCCAAGGGCGCCTGTCTCCTGTAGGGAGAGCCGAGGACCGCTGGCTGGGCGACGGACGTCCGGTGAGTGGTCCGGCGCACGGGTCCGCCGCCGCTGGATCGCACCGCGAACGGCCCGGGCGAAGGCACCGGGAGGCCCTCGTCCGAATCCCACCGCGAGCGGTCCAGGCGAAGGCTCCAGGAGGCCTCCTCCGGATCCCGCCGTCAAGGGTTCCCGCCTGAGCCGGTCCGCCGGGGCACGCCCCGGCGGACACCCACGGACACCCCCGGACACCAGTAACCCACCCGAACGGGCACCAAGCACCAGGCACCACGGACACCGGCACCACGGGCATCAGACATCACGGACACCGGCACCACGACGGGCGCCACGGACACGGTGGGAACGGCCCCGAGGCCGTCCGTCCGGTGGATGGCCGGAACCGGTTCGCCCTTCCTCCCGTCCTCGCTTGAGGCACCGGGGCTGATGCGCCATCGCACCGGGGCACGGAAGCATCCGCCGGGCGCAGCCGTGGCGCGGTGGAGATCTTCCGTGGCGATCATGCTTCGGGGCGTGATGTTTGTCATGGGGAGGCGGTCAACCGCCCTCTCATTCCGGGCACATGCTCCCCGGTCGTCTTCCGTCCGCATTCCACTACGGCCCGAGCTACCGCTATGGTCCCCGTCTGGCAGGGCGTCGTTCGTCGTCCTGCCGCGCCCTCGGGGGAGGGAAAGGAACCGGATCAATGCCCGTACCCGTACCGCGACAGAGGAACGCCCCGGTCACGGAGGTCGCGCGAGCCGACGCGGGATCCGGCGGCGATCTCACCGTGCTGGTGATCGAGAACGACCCCGGCGCCGCCTTCAGCGCACCGGAGGCCACCGACCCGGACGGCGCCCGGCTCCGTATCCGCAACGCGCGCAACCTCACCGAGGCGGAGCGCCTGCTGACCGACGACGTCCACTGCGTCCTGGTCGATCTCTCGCTGCCCAGCTCCGGGGACGAGGAGCTGGCGCCGCTGAAGCACGTGCTGCGGCTGGCGCCCCGGCACGCGGTGCTGGCCCTGACCACGTCAGGGGACGCGGAGCGCGCGGCGGAGGCGGTCCGGGCGGGCGCCCAGGACCACCTCTTCCGCGATGAACTGGACGGACGGCTCCTCAGCCGCGCCGTGCGGTACGCGGTGGAGCGTAAGCGCGCCGACACGGCCCAGATGAAGCTCGCCGAGTCCCGGCTGCGCGCCCAGGAGAACGCCCGGCTGGAACGCGGGCTGCTCCCCACTCCCCTGCTGGAGGGGTCCGAGCTGCGGTTCGCCGCCCGGTACCGCCCCGGCCGGTCCCGGGCGCTGCTCGGCGGCGACTTCTACGACACGGTCCGCACCCCGGACGGCACCGTGCACGCGATGATCGGCGATGTGTGCGGGCACGGCCCGGACGAGGCGGCCCTCGGGGTGGAGCTGCGCATAGCGTGGCGGGCGCTGACGTTCGCGGGGCTCTGCGGGGACGAGCTGCTCTCCACCCTCCAACAGGTGCTGGAGCACGAGCGGGAGAGCGAGGAGATCTTCGCCACCCTGTGCTCGATCGACATCGCGCCGGACGGGCGGCGGGCCGGTCTCTGTCTGGCGGGGCACCCCTCGCCGCTGATCACCCAGGGCGGCCGGGCCTCCCGGCTGCTGCCGGTCGAGAGCGGAGGTCCGGCGCTGGGTCTGCTGCCACGTGCCCGCTGGCCGCGCCACCAGGTGCAGCTCGGTGGCGCGTGGAGCCTGCTGCTGTATACGGACGGTCTGATCGAGGGCCGCTCGGGACCGGGCGAGCGGGAGCGGCTGGGGGATGACGGCATGCTGGCGATGATCAACCGGCAGCTCCGGTCCGGACTGGAGGGCGAGGAGCTGCTGGACTCGGCGGTCACCGAGGTGAGGGCGCTCAACGGCGGGGAGCTGACCGATGACGTGGCCGTACTGCTGCTGAGCAGGGGCTGAGGCGCGTCGCGGGCGGCGGATCGAGCGGGTCCGACGGCGGCGCGCCGGAGGCGGACCGGAGCACGGGCGGAAGCCGGGAGCCAGGGACACGCGTATCGAAGCCGCCCCTCGATCCCGGTCAGTCGCGCTCCTTCTCAGCCCCCGTCTCAGGGTCCGCCGCCTCCGTCACCGCGGCGGGCGGCGTTCCGGCGCGGCGCCCGTGTGATCACCTGCCGCCGTTGTACGGGCCGTACGGGCCGTCGCTGCTGGAACCGCCACGGCGGCCGCCGCCGGAGACCGCCTTGAGGGCGGGCCGTACATCGACGAAGAAGACGATCGCGGCGATCAGGCCCGCGATGGAGAGGAAGAGCATCGGCACCAGGAGGTTCACCGCGACCGCCAGGCCGAGGATGATCAGCCAGAAGTTCTTGCTCTGCTTGTCGGCGGCCCGGTAGGCGTCCTCACGGGCCAGGGCGGCGAGGACGAAGGCACCGATCGAGGAGCCCAGGAAGACCAGGTTCATCACCAGATAGAGGATGGAGTCGAATCCCGCTCGCAGCATTGGTGAGCACCGCCTTGGCCTAGGAATGAATGGGGCACCTCGCCGCCACGGTACCCCGGGGAGCGAGCCGGACACCTCGTAAAGTGCCCGGCTCGCTGTCGTCCCGTGTACCGGCACGGCTCCATGGTCCGGGGACACGGGGTGGTCGCCCACCCCGTGTCCCC
>NZ_JBHVHF010000226.1:0-13648 GCF_042800315.1 Streptomyces sp. NPDC057638 | reverse complement strand
GGGACCTCACAGTGAGGTCCAGCACCCCCGTACCGAAGGAGAGCGGGCGGGCACCGGCGGGAGACCGGGCTCAGGCTCAGCCATAGGTGTCGCCCGGCCCGCGACTGCCGGGCGCCCGCAGCGGGCCGTAGTCCTGACGGGGCCCGCCCCCCGGACCCAGCACCTTGATCAGCCGGACCGTGCCCTGGCCGAGGTCCTCGTTGAGCCGCGCCACCAGTCTCGGCGCGAGCAGCCGCAGCTGGGTCGCCCAGGCCGTGGAGTCACAGCGGACCGTCAGGACCCGCTCCTCGGGCCCCTCGTCATAACGGAGCGGAACACAGTGTTTGGCCAGGTCCTCGCCGACGATCTGGGGCCAGCGGCCCATGACCCCGCCCACCGCCGCCGGGGTCTCCCAGCCGCGCTCGGTGATCAGCCGATTGATCGCCGCACCCAGCGACAGCGGGTCACGGCCATCGGCACGCGCCCCGGAGCGAAGCCCTCCACCCCTTCTGGCCTGGCGCTTCTCCTGAGCGGCGGCACCACGGGCACGCGCCTGCTCCTTGGCCGCGCGCAGCGCGACCCGGGCGAGATCCACCCCGGACGGCTCGGGCGGGCCGACCGGCGCGGGCGCACCGGCGGGAAGCCCGCCCGGCGCGGCGCCGAACGGCCCGGAGGCACCGCCCAGGGGCGCCCCGGGAGAGTGGAACGCGTCGTTCATACCCGGGTCACCCCGCCCTCGGCCACCGTGTACCGCGCTCCGGTGAGCACACCCGGGACATCCTCGTCGACGGCCGCCGTCACCAGGACCTGCTCACCCGGGGCCACCAGCTCCGCCAGCCGCTCCCGCCGCCGCGCGTCCAGCTCGGCGAAGACGTCGTCGAGCACCAGGATCGGCTCGTTCCCCTCGGCGCGCAGCAGATCGTAGGACGCGAGCCGCAGCGCCAGGGCGTAGGACCAGGACTCGCCATGGCTGGCGTAGCCCTTCGCCGGGAGAGCTCCGAGGCGCAACAGCAGCTCGTCGCGGTGCGGACCCACCAGGGTCACCCCGCGCTCGATCTCCTGGCGGCGGGCCTCACCGAGGGCGCTCATCAGGGCCCCGAAGAGCTGCTCGGCACTCTGCGCCTCACCCTGGGGATCGGCGGAGCAGCGGTACTCCAGGGCGACCGGGCCCCCGCCGGGGGCCAGCGCCTCATACGCCTTGTCGGTCAGCGGCTGAAGCGCCGCGACCAGCTCCAGCCGTCGCGCCAGCAGCTCGGCGCCCGCGCGGGCCAGATGCTGGTCCCAGACATCGAGGGTGGAGAGATCGGCCTTGGCCGAGGACCCGCCGTGCCGCCGGGCCAGCGCCGCCGACTTCAGCAGGGTGTTGCGCTGCTTGAGCACCCGCTCGTAGTCGGAGCGGACTCCCGCCATCCGGGGTGTACGGGCCGTGAGCAGCTCGTCCAGAAAGCGCCTCCGGTCGCCCGGATCGCCCTTGACCAGCGTCAGATCCTCGGGGGCGAAGAGGACCGTACGGGTTATCCCCAGCACATCCCGCGGCCTGACCTGCGATGAACGATTGATACGGGCACGGTTGGCGCGCCCGGGGTTGATCTCCAGCTCCACCAGCTGGGAGCGCTCACCCTGGGTGACGGCCGCCCGGACCACGGCCCGCTCGGCGCCCATCCGCACCAGCGGAGCGTCCGAGGAGACCCGGTGGCTGGCGAGCGTCGCCAGATAGCCGACCGCCTCGACCAGATTGGTCTTGCCCTGGCCATTGGCACCGACGAACGAGGTGACGCCCGGGTCGAGCGGGACCTCGACCCGGGCGTAGGAGCGGAAGTCGGCCAGCGACAGGTGCGTGACGTGCATGGATGTGGCCGACCTCCCCCGGCTTGAAGGGTTTACTTCTTGGTCTCCACCGCGTGACCACCGAACTGGTTGCGCAGCGCGGCGATCATCTTCATCTGCGGGGAGTCCTCCTGGCGCGAGGCGAAGCGCGCGAAGAGGGACGCGGTGATCGCGGGCAGCGGCACGGCGTTGTCGATCGCCGCCTCCACCGTCCAGCGGCCCTCGCCGCTGTCCTCCGCGTAACCCCGGAGCTTCTCCAGGTGCTCGTCATCGTCCAGCGCGTTGACGGCCAGATCGAGGAGCCAGGAGCGGATGACCGTCCCCTCCTGCCAGGAGCGGAAGACCTCGCGGACGTCGGTGACCGAGTTGACCTTCTCCAGGAGCTCCCAGCCCTCGGCGTACGCCTGCATCATGGCGTACTCGATGCCGTTGTGGACCATCTTGGCGAAGTGGCCCGCGCCGACCTTGCCCGCGTGCACCGAGCCGAAGTCGCCCTCCGGCTTGAGTGCGTCGAAGATCGGCTGGACCCGGGCGACATGGTCGGCGTCGCCGCCGTACATCAGCGCGTAGCCGTTCTCCAGGCCCCAGACACCGCCGGAGACTCCGCAGTCCACGAAGCCGATGCCCTTGATGCCCAGCTCGACGGCGTGCTTCTCGTCGTCGGTCCAGCGGGAGTTGCCGCCGTCCACGACGATGTCGCCGGGGGAGAGCAGCTCGGCCAGCTCGTCGATGGTGGCCTGGGTCGCGGCCCCGGCCGGGACCATCACCCACACCACCCGGGGGCCCTTCAGCTTGTCCACAAGTTCCTTGAGGCTGTGGACATCGGCGAGGTCGGGATTGCGGTCGTACCCGATGACGGTGTGGCCCGCGCGGCGGATGCGCTCGCGCATGTTGCCGCCCATTTTGCCGAGGCCGACGAGGCCGAGCTCCATCTTGCTGTCCTTAAGCGTCGTGTGCTGATGCGTAACCTGCGTAACCGCTTCCGAGCCTACGCCGGGCCCGTCAGCACGGCCCGACGGGCCTGCCCGGCTCCTGCGCGGTCCGGGACAGACCCGTCGTGGTCACCCATCGTCAGCGGCTGGGCCCCGGCACGGGGACCCGGCGGGGATCAGCCCGAGAGCCGTACGGGCATGATCAGGTACTTGTACGCCTCGTCCGCCTCCGCGTCGACGGCGGGCTTCCCGCTCAGCAGCGCGGGCTTGGTGGAGGTGGTGAACGAGAGCTGGGCGACCGGGGCGTCGATGGCGCTCAGTCCGTCCAGCAGGAAGGTCGGGTTGAAGGCGATCGAGATGTCGTCGCCCTCCAGCTGGGCGTCGACGCGCTCCACAGCCTGTGCGTCATCGCTGGAACCGGCCTCAAGGATCAGCACGCCCTGCTCGAAGCTGAGCCGGACCGGGGTGTTCCGCTCGGCGACCAGCGCGACTCGCTTGACGGCCTCGACGAAAGGCGCGGTCTCGATCACCCCGACCGAGTTGAACTCGGTCGGGAAGAGCGTGCGGTACTTCGGGAGGTCGCCTTCGAGCAGCCGGGTCGTGGTCCGTCGGCCGGCGCCCTCGAAGCCGATCAGGCCCTCACCGGCACCGGAGCCCGAAAGCGCCAGGGTGACCGTGTCACCGCTGGTCAGGGACTTGGCGGTGTCAAGCAGGGTCTTGGCGGGCACCAGGGCGACGGCGGAGGTCTCCGGGTTCTCCGGCTTCCACAGGAACTCACGGACCGCGAACCGGTAGCGGTCGGTCGAGGCGAGGGTGACGGTGTCGCCCTCGATCTCGATACGGACACCGGTCAGCACCGGCAGGGTGTCGTCACGGCCCGCCGCGATGGCGACCTGGGCGGCGGCGGAGGCAAAGACCTCACCCGGGACGGTGCCGGTGGCGGTGGGCATCTGCGGCAGCGCCGGGTACTCCTCCACCGGCAGGGTGTGGAGGGTGAAGCGGGAGGATCCACAGACCACGGTCGCCCGTACACCGTCTGTGGAAATCTCGACCGGGCGGTTGGGGAGGGCACGGCAGATGTCGGCGAGCAGCCGCCCGGAGACGAGGACCGTGCCGTCCTGCTCGATCTCGGCGTCCACCGAGACCCGGGCCGAGACCTCGTAGTCGAAGCTGGAGAAGCTCAGCGCCCCGTCTTCGGCCCTCAGCAGCAGCCCCGCCAGGACGGGAGCGGGCGGACGGGCCGGGAGGCTACGGGCCACCCAGGCCACAGCCTCCGCGAGTACATCGCGCTCCACCCGGATCTTCACCGGAACCGCCTCCTGCTGTTGCTGCCTCGCCCTGCTGGCGTTCTTTCGTCGGCTTGTCGCCGGGAACCAGTCTGACGCACGGCACTGACAGTTGGTGCGGCTCGGGGTCAAGTCGGGCCGGGCGGTGTCGCGGGCTCCGGCACCGAGTTGTGCACAGCCCCCGCTTCGAAACGATTCCCGGGCTAACTATGGGTGGCAGTAGTAGTAGGGCCTGTGGAAACCGTGGATAACCGTGTTCGCGCAGGTCAGATCCGCTTTTTTATCCACCGACCCTGTGGGTGGAGCCCGTGGATAACCCACGGTCTCTGTGGACAGCGAAAAGTTCTGCACAGGCCATGCACAGGCCACGGGGAGTTCTCCCCAGCGCTGTCCCCAGCTTTACCCAGGTTCCCCACAGCCCAATCCGCCGACTCGGTGTGACGGCTTTCACTCGACCCGGTGAGAGGTGGTGTCGTGTTGCCGAACAGTGGACAGCGCTGTGGAGAAGCTGTGGGTAACGGCCCTTCGCCTGTGGGTCACCGGTGGATAACGGAGAGCGCGGCCTGTGGACGGCTCGACTGTCCACAGGCTGTGGATTGTCGTTGACCACAATTCCACAGCCCCCTGACCTGCCGAGATGATCTATCCACCGGCCGGCCTGTGGACACAGTCTGGACAACTCCATAGTCCCCAGGGTGTGGATGGAGGATTCTCCCCGAATCTGTGGAGAACCACGTGACGAACCCCCTGATTCGAACAGCCCCCTCCGCCGGCGACGGCTCCATCCCCAGCTGTGGGCGGCGCGCCAACCCGTTCCGCGGGGGCGGTGGGGGCCGGGGAGGGGCCTGGGAGAGAAGGGATAGGGGCGACCTGACCCGGCCCGCCCCTCTCGGATGCCCACCAGGGTTCGACACGCCCCGAGCGCGCGGCACAGCGGCCGGGATCCCTGGAAAGCCACACCGAGGCCGCCGGACACCGAGCACGGGCCCTCTCGTCCCCCTCGTGGGCGCCACCCCGGTCTGGGAGCCGCGGACACCCGAGACCGACCGCCGGAGGGGCGGGAGGAAACGACGGAGGCGCGCCCCGGGATCCGGGAACGCGCCTCGTGCCGCCGCGGCGGCTCAGCCGTTCTTGATGCGGTTGGTCAGCTCGGTGACCTGGTTGTAGATGGAGCGCCGCTCCGCCATCAGCGCCCGGATCTTGCGGTCCGCGTGCATCACGGTCGTATGGTCCCGACCGCCGAACTGCGCCCCGATCTTGGGCAGCGAGAGGTCGGTCAGCTCCCGGCAGAGATACATGGCGATCTGGCGGGCGGTGACCAGCACCCGGCTGCGCGAGGAACCGCACAGGTCCTCCACCGTCAGCCCGAAATAGTCGGCCGTCGCGGCCATGATCGCGCCCGCGGTGATCTCGGGCGCGGTGTCCTCGCCGCCGGGGATCAGATCCTTCAGCACGATCTCGGTGAGCCCGAGGTCGACCGGCTGCCGGTTGAGCGACGCGAACGCCGTCACCCGGATCAGCGCGCCTTCCAGCTCCCGGATGTTGCGCGAGATGCGGGAGGCGATGAACTCCAGAACCTCCGGCGGAGCGTTGAGCTGCTCCTGGACCGCCTTCTTACGGAGGATCGCGATGCGGGTCTCCAGCTCGGGCGGCTGGACGTCCGTGGTCAGACCCCACTCGAAGCGGTTGCGCAGCCGGTCTTCCAGCGTCATCAGCTGCTTGGGCGGCCGGTCGGAGGAGAGCACGATCTGCTTGTTGGCGTTGTGGAGCGTGTTGAAGGTGTGGAAGAACTCCTCCTGCGTCGACTCCTTGCTCGCCAGGAACTGGATGTCGTCGACGAGCAGGATGTCCACATCGCGGTAGCGCTTGCGGAACGTGTCTCCCTTGCCGTCGCGGATCGAGTTGATGAACTCGTTGGTGAACTCCTCCGAGCTCACGTACCGCACCCGGGTGCCCGGGTAGAGGCTGCGCGCGTAGTGCCCGATCGCGTGCAGCAGATGCGTCTTGCCGAGCCCCGACTCCCCGTAGATGAAGAGGGGGTTGTACGCCTTCGCCGGAGCCTCGGCGACCGCGACGGCGGCCGCGTGGGCGAATCGGTTGGAGGCGCCGATGACGAAAGTGTCGAAGAGGTACTTCGGGTTGAGCCGGGCGTGCGGCTCGCCCGGCCCCGGCGCGGGCGATGGCTGACCGAGCGGCCCCGGCGACCCGGAGGGCCCTGCCACGGGTCCGCGGGCGGGCGGGGACGGCGGCTCACGGCGGTCCGGCCGCGGCGGCTCGTAGGAGGCGCGCTCGGGTGGCTGCGGGGAGCGGTAGTCGTGCGGCGGCCTGGCCGTCGCGTAGGGGTCGCGGTCCTGGAACCCGCCGAGCCGCGGCTGCTGCCAGGAGAGGTCCTCCTGCGTACGCGGCCAGGCCCCCGGCTCGGGCCGCTGCCGCTGGTAGTCGGGGTAGGCGGGGCGCACCTCCGGCAGTCCGTCCTCACCGCCGCGATGGGGGTAGCCACCGCCGTACGGATCGTTCTGCTGGTACGGATCGGCCGACGGCTCCTGGTGCTGGACACCCGGGTAGCCCTGGGGCCCCGGCGGGGCGGCCTCGCCCCGGTCCTGCGGACGCTCGGGGCCCGGCTGGGCGGCCGGCGGCTCGGCCACCGACTCGTCGACGGTGATCGCGATCCGGGTGGGACGTCCGCACTCACGGCTGAGGGTCTCGCTGATCAGCGGCGCCAGCCGCCCTTCGAGGACCCGCTTGCCCCACTCGTTGGGCACCGCGAGCAGCACCGTGTCCGCCACCAGGGCGAGCGGCTGGCAGCGCTCGACCCACTGCTTGTCCTTGGCCTCGACACCCTGCTGGCCCTCGGCGAGGAGCTGCTTCAGCACGCGTGCCCACACTGCGGCAAGATCGGCAGGTACGTCAGCCACAGGGCACGCTCTCTCGCAGGTCCCACGAATGTGTGGTTCTCGGGACGGGATGGGAAGGACAGGCAAGGACAGAAAGGAAAAGATTCGGAGTCCAGCCACGGTAGTCAGGGCGACCCGCGTGGTTCAAGTTGTTGTCCACAGGCTGTGTACAGCCAGAGTGCGTCAGACCTGGCTCCGGCCGGTACCCAGGCGGTCCGCGGCGCTTCGCCGGACCGCCGCCGCCTCGGGTCCAGGGTGGCTCGGACCCGTTGTCCAGCCGGGTTCCGGACCCCTGTGTGGCCCTGGTTTGACCGGATGGCGTAGCCGCGCGTACCGTAACCAGGTCGAGTTGTCGATGGCTGCTGCCGCCTGCCTCCGATGGGCAAAGATCGCGTTTCGTGATCGATGAAGCGGTGCACTCGAGCGTAAACGCGAGCTTCTCGTGGGCGCACGGTGACAGCCAGGCGATGTCCCGCCATCTACGAGTCATTTCTGGAGCCCCCGAGTGAGCAAGCGCACCTTCCAGCCGAACAACCGTCGTCGTGCCAAGACCCACGGTTTCCGCCTGCGCATGCGCACCCGTGCCGGCCGCGCGATCCTCGCGTCTCGCCGTGGCAAGGGTCGCGCCCGCCTGTCCGCCTGATCGCGTACAGGTCATGACGTGCTGCCTACCGAGAATCGGCTGAGGCGGCGCGAGGACTTCGCGACCGCGGTACGACGAGGGCGGCGGGCCGGGCGCCCGCTCCTTGTCGTCCATCTACGCAGCGGTTCACCGGACCCGCACGCGCCTGGGGAGAGCGCTCCCCCGACGTGTGCGGGTTTCGTCGTGAGCAAGGCCGTGGGCGGAGCGGTCGTCCGCAACAAGGTCAAGCGCAGGCTGAGACATCTCATACGGGAACGCGTCGCCCAGCTGCCCCCCGGTAGCCTGGTGGTCGTACGGGCGCTGCCCGGTGCGGGTGACGCCGATCACGCTCAGCTGGCCCGAGACCTGGATGCCGCCCTCCAGCGGCTGCTGGGAGGGGGCACGCGATGAAGTACCCGCTGCTGGCCCTGATCAAGCTGTACCAGTGGACGATCAGTCCCCTCCTGGGGCCCGTCTGCCGGTACTACCCGTCGTGTTCCCACTACGGATACACGGCCATCGACCGACATGGTGCGGTGAAAGGCACGGCCCTCACCGCCTGGCGCATCCTTCGGTGCAATCCGTGGTCGCCGGGCGGGGTGGACCATGTGCCACCCCGCACGCGTCCGCGATGGCACGTGATGCTGCGCGCAGCCCTGCGCGGTGACAAGGGCGGGCACCCCGCCGATCCGCCCTCCGGGGCAACCGACGTGCCCCCCGGGGGATCGGCCCCCGCGGCCTCCTCGGCCACAGAACCACCGAGTCCGGCCGCAGAGACCTCGCCCAATGCTCAAGGAGCCTGATTAGTGGACACGATTGCCAGTCTCTTCAGCTTTATCACGACACCGGTTTCCTGGATCATCGTCCAGTTCCACAAGCTGTACGGGGCGGTCTTCGGTCCCGACACGGGCTGGGCCTGGGGACTGTCCATCGTGTCGCTGGTGATCCTGATCCGTATCTGCCTGATCCCGCTCTTCGTGAAGCAGATCAAGTCGATGCGGAACATGCAGGCGCTCCAGCCGAAGATGAAGGCGATCCAGGAGCGCTACAAGAGCGACAAGCAGCGTCAGTCCGAAGAGATGATGAAGCTGTACAAGGAGACGGGTACCAACCCGCTCTCCTCGTGCCTTCCCATCCTGGCGCAGTCGCCGTTCTTCTTCGCCCTGTACTACGTGCTGTCGAACATCGCCTCCGGCAAGACCGTCGGCGTGATCGACGAGCCGCTGCTCGACAGCGCCCGTCAGGCCCATATCTTCGGCGCCCCGCTGGCGGCGAAGTTCATGGACAGCCCGGACAAGGTCGCCGCTCTCGGCGCCACGCTGACCGATGTGCGCATCGTCACCGCCATCATGATCATCCTGATGTCGGCGTCGCAGTTCTACACCCAGCGCCAGCTGATGCAGAAGAACGTCGACCTCACGGTCAAGACGCCGTACATGCAGCAGCAGAAGATGCTCATGTACATCTTCCCGGTGATCTTCGCCGTCATGGGTGTCAACTTCCCCGTCGGTGTTCTCGTCTACTGGCTGACCACCAACGTCTGGACCCTCGGTCAGCAGATGTACGTGATCAATCAGAACCCCACGCCCGGCAGCATGGCCCAGGACCAGTACCTCCAGCGGCTGCTGAAGTCCGCCACCGCCCGTGGCGAGATCCGCTCCCGTCGTAAGCGCAATGTCGTCCAGGCCATCGTCGCCAAGGGCTCGGACCGCAACGAGAACGAGCGTCGTTTCATCACCGGACTGGGCAAGGCCGGATACGCCGCGCAGGCCGACGGCACGGTGGCCAAGAGCGACAAGATCACCGCCGAGGCCGAGGGCGGTGCCGCGCAGCGGCGCCAGCCCAAGCGTCAGACCAAGGCCAAGCGCCACGCCGCCAAGGCTGGTGAGACCACCGACACCGGGGCGAAGACCTCGCTGTCGAAGGACACGCCTGAGGATGCCTCGTCGAAGACGGCGGGCAAGCCCGCACGCCAGCGCCAGCAGCCCAAGCGCAAGGGCCAGCAGCGACCCAAGCACCCGTCGTCCAAGAAGTAAGAAGGAGTCCATCCGTGACGGAAGGCACCATCCCCGCCGAGGAAGCCACCGTGGAGGAAGGGGACACCCTGACCCGCCTGGAGCAGGAGGGGGAGATCGCGGCCGACTACCTTGAGGGTCTGCTCGACATCGCCGATCTCGACGGCGACATCGATATGGATGTCGAGGCCGACCGGGCCGCTGTCTCGATCATCGGTGACGGAGGCAGCCGGGATCTGCAGAAGCTCGTCGGCCGGGACGGGGAGGTCCTGGAGGCGCTCCAGGAGCTGACCCGGCTCGCGGTCCACCGTGAGACCGGCGACCGCAGCCGTCTGATGCTGGACATCGCGGGCTTCCGGGCCAAGAAGCGCACCGAGCTGGCCGAGCTGGGGGCCAAGGCCGCCAACGACGTCAAGAGCAGCGGCGAGCCGGTGAAGCTCAAGCCGATGACTCCCTTCGAGCGGAAGGTCGTGCACGACGCGGTCGCGGCGGCGGGTCTGCGCAGCGAGTCCGAGGGCGAGGAGCCGCAGCGCTTCGTCGTCGTGCTCCCCGCCTGATCCACCTCGTTCTCTCGGCCCCGTCTGTTGCGCAGGCGGGGCCGATCTTTGTCAGCCTGATAGTCAGCCACCACGGTCCACACAGCGACACTGCGGTACGGAAGGACGGTCCCCGTGACGGAGGCAGCAGAGCTTCCCCAGGCGCCCGAGGCGGCGCGGACGGTTTTCGGAGATTACTTTCCGGAAGCCGTGCGGTATGCGGAGCTCCTCGCTGATGCCGGAGTCAGGCGCGGTCTGATCGGTCCCCGGGAGGTGCCACGACTCTGGGAGCGCCATCTGCTGAACTGCGCGGTCCTCTCCGAGGTGGTGCCCGAGGGGGTCTCGGTCTGTGATGTGGGCTCGGGCGCCGGGCTGCCGGGGATCCCGCTGGCCCTGGTGCGCCCTGACCTCAAGATCACGCTGCTGGAACCGCTGCTGCGGCGGACCAACTTCCTCCAGGAGGTTGTGGAGCTGCTGGGCCTGGACCATGTCACCGTGGTGCGTGGCCGCGCGGAGGAGGTCCTCGGCAAGCTACAGCCCGTCCATGTGGTGACGGCGCGCGCGGTGGCACCGCTGGACCGGCTCGCGGGCTGGGGCGTTCCACTGCTCCGTCCGTACGGGGAGATGCTGGCCCTCAAGGGCGACACCGCTGAGGAGGAGCTGCGGGGGGCGCGTGCCGCGCTGAGCAAGCTCGGTGTGGTGGAGACCTCGGTGGTCCATGTGGGCGAGGGGCTGGTGGATCCGCTCTCCACCGTGGTGCGGGTCGAGGTCGGGGAGAGCCCCGGTGGGGTGCGCTTCGCCGCGAAGAGGGCGAAGGCCGCCCGGAGCAACCGGTCCCGTCGACGGCGCTGATCGGCTGGTCGAGCCGATCAAGGGGATCGAGGCGGGCCGGGAAGGACAGGGAGTGGTGACTCCTGGAGATCCTGTGGGCTCTCACGGCCCTCGCCCGTCCTCGGTCGCTCTCTGTCTGTCTCTGCCAGTGTCTGTCTGTCCCGGCGGTCTGCGACGGGTCGCGCGTCTCGATGAGGTACGGCGGGCCTCATCAGGCTCCGTCCGGTGGCCCCTCTCTCAGGATGGGGCGGCCGGGGCGGGGCCTTCTCTGTATCTGTGGCGTGAGTGGGGGATGCTCCATACAAGCTTCCCTCCGCGGCGACGCCGGAGTGTCGTGAAGGGGTCGCGCTGAGGCCCGTGCATCGTGTTTCACGTGAAACGTCGCTCACTGCTGCAAGGAATCATCAGCCGCGGGCGCGCCGCCGCCCCGATCCGGAACCGGAAACCTCTCACCAGGGTGACGGAGTTGTCCACAGTGGTGGATTCGTCCACAGAAGCACGGGCCTCGCTGGTTCACGACCCCGAAAGCATGGCAGGCTCTGTTCATCGCGAGTCTGAAGTCGAGGAGAGTGAATCCTTGCGGTCCGACGCCAATATCGCGGGACCGATGACCGATCCGGTCCCCGGCCCCCGTACCGAGTCGCCGGGGGAGGATGTTTCACGTGAAACACCGCCGCCGATGGATGAGACACCCATTGGCCGAGCTGCACAGCTCGCCATGGAGGCGATGGGGCGTGCCGGTGAGGGTCTGCCTCGACCCGAGCAGACGCGCATCATCGTTGTCGCCAATCAGAAGGGCGGGGTGGGGAAGACCACCACCACGGTGAATCTCGCCGCGTCCCTCGCCCTGCATGGCGCCCGCGTGCTGGTCATCGATCTGGACCCCCAGGGCAATGCGTCCACCGCGCTGGGGATCGATCACCACGCCGAAGTTCCCTCAATCTATGACGTCCTGGTGGAGAGCAAGCCGCTCTCCGAAGTGGTCCAGCCGGTCCCGGACGTCGAAGGTCTCTTCTGCGCCCCCGCCACCATCGATCTCGCCGGTGCGGAGATCGAGCTGGTGTCGCTGGTGGCGCGGGAGAGCCGACTCCAGCGGGCCATTCAGTCCTATGAGCAGCCCTTGGACTACATCCTGATCGACTGCCCGCCTTCGTTGGGTCTGCTGACCGTCAACGCAATGGTCGCGGGAGCGGAAGTGCTGATCCCTATTCAGTGCGAGTACTACGCGCTGGAGGGGCTGGGGCAGTTGCTCAGGAATGTGGATCTGGTGCGAGGCCACCTCAACCCGACCCTGCATGTCTCGACGATCCTCCTCACCATGTACGACGGCCGCACCCGGCTTGCCTCGCAGGTGGCCGAGGAGGTCCGTAGTCACTTCGGTGAAGAGGTTCTGCGGACGAGCATCCCCCGATCCGTCCGGATCTCGGAAGCGCCGAGCTATGGGCAGACCGTTCTGACCTACGATCCGGGGTCCAGTGGATCTCTGTCGTATCTTGAGGCGGCCCGGGAGATGGCGTTGCGTGGTGTCGGAGTGCGCTACGACCCGCAGCACGCCCATCTGGGCGCTCAGAACAGTCAGCAGAACATTTCGGAGGGGATCCAGTGAGCGAGCGACGTAGAGGGTTGGGACGTGGGCTCGGGGCGCTGATCCCCGCCGCGCCGCAGGAGAAGCAGAGCACGGGCGGGCCATCCGGCCCCACCGGGACGTCCTCGCTCCTGACGGCGGAGCGGGGTGTGGCCGCCGCCAAGGTGGCCACCCTTCCCGCCGCGGCTACCGCGCCCGAGGCGGCGGAGAGCGCCGCACGCCAGGGCGAGCCGGCCGGAGCGCACTTCGCCGAGCTTCCGCTCGACAGCCTCACCCCCAATCCTCGTCAGCCACGCGAGGTCTTCGACGAGGACGCGCTCGCCGAGCTGGTCACCTCCATCAAGGAGGTCGGGCTGCTTCAGCCGGTGGTGGTCCGTCAGCTGGGGCCCGAGCGCTATGAACTCATCATGGGCGAGCGTCGCTGGAGGGCCTGCCGTGAGGCCGGCCTGGAGCGGATCCCCGCGATCGTCCGTCATACCGAGGACGAGAAGCTTCTGCTGGACGCGCTGCTGGAGAACCTTCACCGGGCCCAGCTCAATCCACTGGAAGAGGCCGCAGCCTACGACCAGCTTCTCAGGGACTTCAACTGCACCCATGACCAGCTCGCCGATCGGATCGGGCGTTCGCGTCCCCAGGTCTCCAACACTCTGAGGCTGCTCAGGCTTTCGCCCGCGGTCCAGCGCAGGGTTGCCGCTGGAGTGCTCTCGGCGGGACACGCCCGGGCACTGCTCTCGGTGGAGGACCCCGAGGAGCAGAACCGGCTGGCTCACCGGATCGTGGCTGAGGGCCTCTCGGTGCGTGCGGTGGAGGAGATCGTCACCCTGATCAACTCCAACCCTGAGAGCACCACGAAGCCCAAGGGCCCGCGCGCTGGTACACGGGTGTCGCCCGCGCTCTCCGATCTCGCCTCCCGGCTGTCGGACCGCTTTGAGACCCGGGTGAAGGTCGACCTCGGTCAGAAGAAGGGAAAGATCGTCGTCGAGTTCGCCTCGATGGAGGATCTGGAGCGCATCCTCAGCACTCTCGCTCCTGGTGAGGGCCGGGTTATGGAGCAGGGACTCCAGGCCGAGGAGGAGCAGGGGTAAGGCGTTCTCCCCGACGATGAGGGCGGGCCGCACCGGTATCCCTACCGGTGCGGCCC
>NZ_JBHVHF010000225.1:1684-13691 GCF_042800315.1 Streptomyces sp. NPDC057638 | reverse complement strand
CCATCAGGCCACCGTGGCGCGGGGAACCCCGTGCGCCTACTGCATCCCGTCCAGGCCGTCGAGCAGCTCGCTCGCGCACGCCGCGCGGGCCTGCTGGTAGACGGCGGACTCGACGTCGAGCGCCGGGCTGGCCGGGCTCGGGTCACCGCCGGGCAGGACATGGCCACCGGACATGACGGGGTCGGTGAACTCCGGGACCCCGTTCTCGCGCATGCACGCGGAGTGCGCCAGCATCGAGGCGTAGTCCTTCTTCTTGTCCCGCTCGGGCTCCAGGTCCATGGCCTTCCTCAGCTCCGGGAGGCAGACCCCGTTCCTGCCGCCCTTGTACTCCTCACCGCCGCCCTTCGGGTCGATGACCTTCTCGATCTTCGAGAAGTCCAGATAGCCGCTGGACCGGGGGTCGGGGAAGTCCGTCACGCCGGCCTTGGCGCGCATACACCGGACATAGGTCAGCTGCGCCGCGAAGAAGACACTCGGACGCGCCTTCTCCGCCGATGCCCCGGATGCCCCCGATGCCCCGGGCGCCCCGGGCGCCCCGGACGAGGTGGCCGTCCCGGCCGCCGTCGGCGCATCGGATACGGAGGTGACATGCCCGGCCTTCTCGGCGCGGAGACCCTCACCCCCGCCGCACGCGACGGAGAAGGCGAGCAGGGGAACGGCGACGGCCGCCGCGAGCCGGAGCCGGGCCCGGCCACGGGAGATGGTGTGCGCCGTGGTCATGGTGTGTGTCGTGGTCATACGAGAAACGTGGGCCCCGCACATGGTGAGCGGTCCATGGCCGCATGATGAGCGCGTAACAATGCGCGCGATCGGCGCCCCGACCGCCCCCGAGGCGTCTGAACAGGGCGAACGGTCGCGCATAATCGCCCCCATGCCCCACGTACTGCTGATCGAGGATGACGCGTCCGTGCGCGACGGCATGGAACTGGTGCTGCGCAGACACGGCTACGGCATCGACACGGCCGCCACCGGTGAGGAGGCGCTCGCGTTCCTCGCCACCCCGGCGGGCGCGCGGGTCGAGCTGGCCGTGCTCGATCTGATGCTGCCCGGCGTCGACGGCTTCGAGGTCTGCCGCCGACTGCGCGCGACCGGCTCGGCCATCCCCGTGATCATGCTCACCGCGCGCGGCGACGACGGCGACATCGTGTCCGGCCTGGAGGCGGGCGCCGACGACTATGTGGTCAAGCCGGTGACCGCGCCCGTCCTGGAGGCGCGGATCCGCGCCGCGCTGCGCCGGGCCGAACCGGTGCGCTCGGCCCGGGGCGAGGACCACGCGGGTCTGGCCATCGACCGCGCCGGGCTCACCGTGACCAAGCGCGGCACCCCGGTCCCCCTGCCGCCGACCGAACTGCGGCTGCTGCTGGAACTCTCGGCCGCCCCGGCCCGGGTCTTCAGCCGGGAGCAGCTGCTCCAGTCGGTGTGGGAGCACGACTTCCTCGGTGACTCACGGCTGGTGGACGCGGCGGTCGGACGGCTGCGCGCCAAGATCGAGGATGTGCCCGCGCGGCCCCGGTACATCCAGACGGTACGCGGCTTCGGCTATCGCTTCGGGCCGGTGTGAGCGTGCGCGGCCCTCAGCGGCGGCCCCGGATACGCGGGTGGGGCCGCCTCCTGCCACGGCTCGGCGGGCTGCGGGCCCGGCTCGTCGTCGCCTTCGTCCTCGTCGCCGTCATCAGCGCGGTGACCGCGACCGCGCTGGCCTACCGCGAGTCCCGCGACGCCGTCCTGGAACGCCGACAGGACGCCGTCCAGCACGATGTCAGATCCCGGGTGGGGCAGGCGGCGGCGGCCTTCGACGTCCCGGCGGACCAGATCTCGCTCGCCCGTCTCGTCGGCGGCCTCGCGGACGGTCTCGGCGACGGCGCCGTCGTCGTCGCCCGGTACCGCTCCCTCATGGCGTCGTCCGACCCGGCCGCCGACCAGTCCTGGATCACCTCCGAGCTGCGCGAGGCGGTCCGCACCCGCAATCGGATGAGCGTCCAGCGGGTCGAGTGGCGCGGTGGCCCCTATCTGGCCGTGGGCACGCCCGTGACCTTCGAGTCGGCCCAGCCGTCCGAGCCGTCCGAGCCGTCCGGCCTCGATGTCTTCGCCGTCGTCTCGCTGCGGGCGGAGCTGGAGGACACGGCGGGCCTGCTCGACGCGGTCCGCGACGGAACCGTGCCGGTGGTGCTGCTCGCCACCGTCCTCGCCCTCCTCGCCGCCGGTACCG
Source organism: Streptomyces sp. NPDC057638 (assembly GCF_042800315.1). Taxonomy (NCBI): domain Bacteria; kingdom Bacillati; phylum Actinomycetota; class Actinomycetes; order Kitasatosporales; family Streptomycetaceae; genus Streptomyces; species Streptomyces sp. NPDC057638. The sequence goes on along the minus strand of NZ_JBHVHF010000225.1, from coordinate 11,482 downwards.
TGCTGCGGCCGGTACGGGAGCTGGCGCGGGTCACCCGGCGGCACGCGGCCGGTGACCTCACCTCCCGGGTCCGGGCGCGCGGCCGCGACGAACTCGCCGACCTGGCGCGGGACTTCAACCGGACGGCCGATGCCCTGGAGGCGTCCGTGATCGAGCTGCGTGAGCAGGACGCCCGAGCGAAACGATTCGTCGCCGATGTCTCGCACGAGCTGCGGACCCCGCTCGCCGCGATGACGATGGTCGCCACCGTCCTGGAGGAGGACGCGGCCTTCCTGCCGCCGGACACGGCCCACGCCGCCCGTACCGTCAGCGAGGAGACCGCGCGGCTGGCCCGGCTGGTGGACGATCTGATGGAGATGTCCCGCTTCGACTCGGGCGCCGCCCGGCTCAACCTCACCGACACCGACCTCGCCGAGGCGGTCCGCGCCACCCTCTCCCTGCGCGGCTGGACCGACCGGGTGCGCGTCACGCTCCCGCACGGGGTCCGGGCGCTGGTCGACCGGCGTCGCGTCGATGTGATCGTGGCCAACCTCGTCGGCAACGCGCTGCGGCACGGCGCCGAGCCCGTCGCGCTCACCCTGGCCACCGACCCGGCGGGCGACCGGGTGACCGTGGAGGTCACCGACGCGGGCGCCGGACTGCCGCCCGAGGTCCTCGCCCGGGTGTTCGACCGGTTCTACAAGGCGGACTCCGCGCGTACCCGCTCGGAGGGCAGCGGTCTGGGCACCGCCATCGCCCTGGAGAACGCGCGGCTGCACGGCGGCACCATCGACGCGGCCAACCGGCCGGGCGGCGGAGCCGTGTTCACGCTGCGACTGCCCTGGCGGGTGCCGCCGGACGCCACCCCCGAGGAGGACCGATGACCACCGTACGCAGGGCCGCCGGGGCCGCGCTGGCGCTCGCGCTGCTGGTCGCGGGCTGCGGGGTGCGCCCCACGGGCGTCCTGGACGGCGGCGAGGCCGCCGGGGGCCTGACGAAGGGGCTGCGGCTGTACTTCGTCTCCACGGCGGGACGCCTGGAGGCGGTCGGGCGCCCCGAGGTGCCGGTGGAGGAGCTGGACAACCTCCACATCGTCCTCAAGTACCTCGGGGCGGGCCCCACGGAGGCGGAGCTGAGGTCGGGGCTCGCCACCCTCGTGGACGGGGGTGTGCGCGAGATCGGCGCCGACGGGGACGGGGTCACGCTGTGGCTTGAGGAGGAGAGCCTCGACACCTCGACGGCGCGCGGCCGCAACCGCGTCGGCCAGCTGGTGTGCAGCCTGGCCCGGGCGCGTGCCGTGAGCCATGGCGCGGGCCGGAAGCGGACCGACGACATCACCGTCACCGTGAAGCCCTCGCGCGGACGGTCCGGGACCTTTGTGTGCTCGGACTTCCTGAAGTGAGGCGCGGGGCCGCGCGGCTCGCCGCGGCCATGGCGGGACCGGTCACACGCCCGGCGCCGCTCGCCTCGCCCGCTGATCCCGTGCGCCCTCGCCCCCGCCCCCGCCTCCATCAGTCCGTCCGCTGATTCCGCGCGCCCCCGCCCCCGTCAGCCCGCCCGCCGCAAACGGGCCGACAGATGGTGCTGGAGCGGCTGCCCCACCGCCGCGAGATCGTGGACGAAGTCAAGGGTGTCCTCGTCGGTCAGGGTGTAGCGGCGACGGCTGCCGCTGACTTCCTTGGCGATGGGGGTGAACGCCACCTGGTGGGTCGTCAGGTCGACCGCGCCGCCGCCGGTGTCGCCGACCAGGAGTTCCGCGACGCCCGTGGGCTGGGTGATCAGCGCCTCCACCCGTCCCTCGGGCTGGAGGCGCCACCAGCCGCTCTCCCGGGCGGCCGGTCGCAGCGGGGCGCCGTCCCGGTCGAGCAGCCAGGCCCGTGCCTCGTACCGGAGGAAGGGGCGTCCGTCATGGCTGAAGGAGACCTCCTGCGCGTAGGTGAACTCCTCGGCGAGCGTGGGGTATCCGCCCGACCCCCGTCCGGTCCAGGTGCCCAGGAGTCCGAGCACCGGTGCGAGCAGCGGGTGGGCGGCGGGAGGTCCGTCCCGGTGGGCCGTGTCGGGGTACGGGGGTGTCTGCGCGGGTCCGGACATGAGCGCGCTCCTGGTTCGGGGGAGATGTCACCCGGCAGCGTAGGCCGTGCCCGCGCCGGGGCGCGAAGCGTCCTGAGGCCTCCCTCGGATGTCCCATATAAAGTCCGCGTGAGCAAGATCACCGCAACCTTGTGACGGCGCCATGTCAAGATTGTCCGATCCTGGGTTACTTGGGGATCTTTCGGTGCTGGTTACGTTCTCCCAGTCATCTCCGGCATCTCGGAGATGCCGGGAAAACATCCAAGCGACACAGAGAGACCACGAGGGAACCACTCCGTGGAATTCACAGAAGAGCAACCGTCGATGACGGTTGACATGCCCGGGCCAGAAGAGCGGTCGAGACCCTGGACCGGCCGCAGCCTGCGCCACCTCTCGGGCGGGCTGGCGCTGGCGCTGGCCGTCACCCTGCTGGACGGCGCCTCCTCGGCGGCGACGGCGAGCGCCGCCCCGCTGCCCGCCGCGGCGGAGCGGAAGGAGACCGTCACCCAGGCCGCCGACATCGCGTCCGCCCGCGTCGCGGCCCGGCTGTCGGGCGCCCGGGTCGAGGCCCTGTCGGAGCGCACCGAGACCTCCACCACCTGGGTGAACAAGGACGGTTCGCTCACCACCGAGCTGACCTCGGGGCCGGTCCGCTTCCAGGAGCCCGGCTCGGACGAGTGGCGTGACGTCGACCTGGACCTGGTCCCGGCGGCGGGTGGGGTGGAGCCGAAGGCCCACCCGCGCGGGCTGCGGCTGGCCGGGCGCACGGGTGCCCCCGCGCGGTCGCTGAAGGCCGCCCAGTCCGGCCGCGCGACCGATCTGGTGACCCTCGGCGAGGGCGACCAGAGCGTCACGCTCCAGTGGCGGGGCGGCCTGCCCGCGCCGACGCTGGACGGCACCCGCGCGGAGTACGTCAACGCGGTGCCCGGCGCCGACGTGGTCGTGGAGGCCACCCGTACCGGCTTCGAGCAGTATGTCGAGCTCAAGCGGCGACCGGCGGCGGAGGGCTACGGCTACACGCTGCCGCTGCGCGCCAAGGGGCTGAAGATCAAGCAGCGCGCCGACGGCGGCTTGCTCTTCACGGACAGGAAGAACGCCGCCAAGGCTGTCATGCCCGCGCCAGTCATGTGGGACGCCACGGTCGACAAGGTCTCCGGCGAGCACACCCGCCGGGCCCGGGTCGGCATGAAGGCCGTGCAGACCCGGGACGGCGTGGACCTGGTCATCACGCCCGACCCGGCGTTCCTGGCCGACCCCAGGACGGTCTACCCGGTCACCATCGACCCGTCGACCTCCGCGCTCTCCAACGTCTTCGACACCTACGTCCAGCAGGGCGAGACCGTCGACTGGTCCGCCGACACCGAGCTGGACCTCGGCAACCCGGGCACCACCAACGCCAACGGGACCCCGCGCACCGCGCGCTCCTTCATCTCCTGGAACACCACTCCGATCCAGGACGCCCTGGTCACCAGCGCCAAGCTGTCGCTGTGGAACTTCCACTCCGGCAACACCGACTGCAAGGCCCAGCCCTGGGAGGTGTGGTCCGCCGGGGCGGCCTCGACCTCCTCCCGCTGGACCGCGCAGCCCGCGTGGACGGCGAAGGAGGCCACCTCCACCGAGACCAAGGGCAACCCGGGCTGCGCCGGCGCACCCGACGGCTGGATCAACGCCGACGTCGCCACCCTGGTACAGAAGTGGGCCTCCGCCAAGGCCACCCGCGGCCATATGGGCCTGCGGGCCACCAGTGAGACGGCGACGGCGCAGTGGAAGCGGGTCAACTCCGCCAACGCCGCGGCCAACCCGCCCAAGCTGACGGTCACCTACAACTACCGTCCGCGCACCGGCACCAAGCAGGAGGCGGGCCCGCCGTACTTCTCGTACGGCGGCGCGTACACGGTCGGCACGACCACGCCGACCCTGCGCGACACCTTCGTCGACGCCAACGGCGACAAGGTCAACGGCACGTTCCAGATCTTCGACAGCGCCACCAACGCCCAGGTCGGCGACGTGATCGTGTCGAAGTACGTCCCCTCGGGGCAGCCCGTCTCGGTGACCGTCCCGGCGGGGGTGCTGGCCAACGGCAAGACCTACCGCTTCCGTACCAACCCCTTTGACGGGGCGCACTACAACACCGGCTGGTCCGCGTGGAAGACGTTCACCGTCGACACCAGCGCCCCCTCCGCCCCCGGTGGCATCAGCTCCACCGACTACCCGGCCGGGCAGTGGGTGAAGGGCGCCGGTCAGAGCGGCACCTTCAGCGTCACCCCGCCCGCCGCCGACCACAACTGGCTGGAGTGGACCCTCGACGGGGTCAACTGGACCAAGGCCGCCACCAACGGCGCGGCGGGCGCCAAGGCCATCGCCGTCACCCCGCCCAAGGACGGCACCCACACCCTCCAGGTCCGCTCGGTCGACAAGGCCGACAACAAGTCCGAGGCGGTCTCCCACACCTTCCACGCGGGCCCCGGCGGCTTCGTCACCCCCGCCGACGGTGAGCGCACCGCGCGCCGGGTGCGGCTCGCGGCCGAGGCCGACGGCGCGAAGTACGACAGTGTCGCCTTCTCCTGGCGGCGCTCCGAGGCCGACCCGTGGGCGCGGATCCCCGTCGCCGACGTCACCTCCGGCGGCACCCCGGTGACCGCCTGGCCCGTCCCGCTGACCGGCGGCAAGAACGCCCCGCTCATCTGGAACGCCACCGACACCGTCGACCCCGACGGCACCGTCCAGATCAAGGCCGACTTCACCGGCCCGGCGGGCGCCACCGGCGCCACCGCGCCGCTGGGTGTCGTCGTCGACCGCAACGCCGACGGCGCCGCCACGGACGAGATCGGTCCCGGCACGCTCAACCTGCTCACCGGCGACTACACCCTCTCCGCGACCGACGCCAACGCGTTCGACCTGTCGGTCACCCGCACCGCCTCCTCCCGCACCCCCGACGGCGGCGCCCGTCAGGAGGGCCAGGCGGCGGTCTTCGGCAAGGAGTGGGTCTCCGGCACCACCGCGGAGATGACCGAGTCCGAGTACAGCCACATCCGCAGGATCTCCGACACCGCCGTCGCCGTCGTGGACGCCGACGACAGCGAGACCTTCTTCACCGCCAACGCGGGCAAGAGCGGCTGGATCCCCGAGAGCGGCTCCGAGGACCTGACGCTGACCGGCTCCGTGGCGACCGCCTTCACCCTCACGGACACCGCGGGCACGGTCACCACCTTTGCCAAGGCGGGCGCGCAGGCCCCGACCTGGCAGGTCACCAGCACCCTGCTGGACGGCCTCGCCCAGTCCGCCACCACCGTGGTCTCCGAGACCGTCACCCAGGGCGGCAAGACCCTGGCCCGTCCCAAGCGGATCATCGCCCCCACCTCGGCCGCCTCGGCCGCCGCGTGTGAGGCCGACCCGTCGGTCCAGGGCTGCCGGGCGCTGGAGTTCGTCTACGCGACGACCACCACCGCGACCGCCGCCGCCCTCGGCGACTTCGCCGGGCAGGTCAAGGAGATCCGTCTCTGGTCCACCGCCCCCGGCGCCGCGAACGCCACCGCCAAGGCGCTCACCGCCTACGGCTACGACGAGGCCGGGCGCCTGCGCGAGCAGCGCAACCCCCACCTGCCCGCGGCCTCCCGCACCCAGTACGCCTACGACGGCGCGGGCCGGGTCACCCAGGTCACCCAGGGCGACCGGCTCCCCTGGAACCTCACCTACGGCACGGCGGGCAACGCCGCCACCGCCGGTGCGGGCATGCTGCTGAAGGCGTCGCACGCCGGGCTCAAGCCGGGCACCGCCGACGTCCAGGAGTCCACCGCCACCACCAGCGTCGTCTACGACGTCCCGCTGACCGGTACCAAGGCGCCGCACGCCATGGGCGCCGCCGACGTCCGGGCCTGGGGCCAGACCGACGCGCCCACCGACGCCACCGCCGTCTTCCCCGCGGACTCCGTCCCCGCCGGCCACACCGGCGACGGCCTCGGCGCGGGCGACTACCGCCGCGCCGAACTGCACTACCTGGGCGCGTCCGGACGTACGGTCAACAGCGGCACCCCCGGCGGTCACCTCACCACCACCGAGTACGACGACTCCGGCAACACCGTCCGGGAGCTGACCGCCGCCAACCGGGCCGTCGCCCTCGGCCTGAGCGCCGGGGACCGGGCCGTCCAGGCGGAGCTCGGCATCGTCTCGCTCAGCACCTCCGACCGGGCCGAACTGCTCTCCACCCGTTCCGTCTACGACGCCTCGGGCACCCGTGAGCTGGAGGAACTCGCCCCGCTGCGCCGGATCGACCTGACCCAGGACCTGACCTCCGGCTCCACCGTGCTGGTCCCCGCCGGAACCCCGGTCACCGCCCGTGGCTGGACCGTCAACCAGTACGACCAGGGCCGTCCCACCGACGGCACCGCCACGGTCAGGGACCAGGTCACCCGGGCCACCGTGGGCGCGCAGGTGCGCGAGCACCCCACCGTCCACGCCGAGACCAAGACCACCGAGACCAGCTACGACTGGGCCAGGGGCCTGGTCACCACGACGGTCGTCGACCCCGGCGGGCTGGCCCTGACCACCCACAAGGAGTACGACGCCCAGGGCCGGGAGACCCGGGTCGTCATGCCCGGCGGCGCCGCGTCCTCCGCCACCACCCAGGTGAGCACCTACTGGTCCGCCACCGGCACCGGGGCCTGCCAGGGCCGCCCGGAGTGGGCCGACCTGCTCTGCTCCACCGGCCCGGCGGGCGCGATCACCGGCGGCGGCGCCAACCCCGCCACCCTGCCGACCACCACCACCACCGAGTACGACTGGTGGGGCAACACCGCCAAGGTCACCAAGACCTCCGGCACCGTCGTCCAGTCCACGACGACCAGCCATGACGCCGCGGGCCGCCCGACCGGCTCCGTCACCACCGGTGGCCCCGGACCGCTGGTGCCCGCGACGACGATCGAGTACCACCCGGCCAACGGGCAGGTCGTCAAGACCACCTCGGCGACCGGTGGCACCATCACCGAGGCGTACGACCGGCTCGGCCGCCAGATCGCGTACACCGACGCCGACGGCGGTACCACCACCACCGAGTACGACCTGCTGGACCGGCCGCTGAAGGCGACCGACTCGGTCCCCTCCACGGTCACCTACACCTACGACCACACCGCCGAGCCGCGCGGACTGGCCACCGCCACCAGCGACTCCGTCGCGGGCGTCTTCCGCGCCACGTACGACGCGGACGGCTCCGTCAGCAGCGAGAAGCTGCCCGGCGGCTACACCCTCACCACCCAGGAGGACACCACCGGAGCGCCGCTGCGGCGCACCTACACCCGCGACAGCGACGGCACCGTCGTCTACGGCGACACGGTGACCGAGTCCGCGCACGGCCAGATCACCACCCACGCGGGCTGGACCGACCAGTCCTACGGCTATGACCGCGCCGGGCGGATGACCCGGGTCGAGGACACCGCCGACACGGTCTGCACCCTGCGCACCTACGGCTTCGACGCCGCCACCAACCGCACGACGCGCACCTCCGCGACCGGCACCCCCGGCGCCGACTGCCCCACCACCGGAGGGACCACCACCACCCATACCTACGACAGCGCCGACCGTCTCGTCGACGCCGGTTACGGCTACGACGCCCTCGGCCGCACCACCGCGCTGCCCGGCAGCACCCTGGAGTACTGGTCGAACGACCTCGTACACCGGCAGACCAGCGGCTCCCAGCGCCAGACCTGGACCCTGGACGCCTCACACCGCGTCCGTGGCTGGACCACGGAGACCGGCTCCGGCACCACCTGGACCGCGACCGGCGCCAAGGTGAACCACTACGACAGCGACGGCGACAACCCCCGCTGGACGGTGGAGAACGCCTCCGGCGCGCTCACCCGCAACGTCGACTCCGCCTCCGGTGACCTCGGCGCCACCACCTCCACGACCGGAGAGGTGGTGCTGCACCTGAGCAACATCCACGGCGACGTGGCGCTCCAGCTCCCGCTGGACGCGGGCGAGGCCCCGGTGGCGCTCGACAACGACGAGTACGGCAACCCGCGCCAGGGCCAGCAGCCGGTCCGCTACAACTGGCTGGGCGCCAAGCAGCGCTCCGCCGAGACCCTCACCGGTCTGGTCCTGATGGGCGCCCGGCTCTACAACCCGGTCACCGGACGGTTCCTCTCGGTCGACCCCGTGCGCGGCGGCACCGCCAACGCGTACGAGTTCTCCTTCGCCGACCCGGTCAACCGCCCCGACGTCTCCGGGAAGATCGTCCCGGCGATCCTGCTGGGCGCCCGGGCGGCCTGGGCCTGCTGGCGGCACTGCGGCAAGGTCTACCGCGCCGCCAAGACCGGCTACCGCGCCTACCGCACCTTCAAGAAGCGCAACAAGGTCGAGAAGTTCTACAACTCCCGGGGCCGGTTCGGCTCCTGGGCCCAGAACAACCGCTGGATCGGCAACAACAGCCGCCGCTTCGGCAACGGCCTGCTCCCCAACAGCCGACAGGGCACCTGGAACGTCCGGGGCAACCGCTACCGGGCGGGCTGGAGCGCGTACGGTTTCCGCAAGACACATCTGCGGGTGAAGAAGGCACGGCAGGTCTTCCGGGTGGGCGTCGGCAAGCGCCACTGGGACCTCTGGGTCGGAAGGTGGTTCTGATGAGTGACACGCGCGATGACCGCGCCCGGGTCCAGGAGGCCATGGAACGCGCCGTCCGCGCGGCCGGGGCCACCACCTCCCTCTTCGAGCACCGGCCCACCGAGGACGGCCGGGGCTGGGTCCTCGACTGGGAGGGCACCGTCGACGGCGAGACGGCCGACCTGTCGGTCATCGGTTACGGGGGGGACCTCCCGGTCCAGTTCTTCGTCGACGCCTGGCTCCTCGAAGGCGTCGCCAAGAGCGACATCCCGGCCGTGATCGCCGCCACCCTCGGCGGGGGCGGCGCGCGGATCGTCACCTCGGGACGGCTCTTCTGGAAGGGCGCGGAACTCCTCGTACCGCTCCCGGGAGGGGAGCTGACCTCCTCGGTCCGCAACCCGTCCGACGCGAGCCCGGCGCCGTGGGAGCAGCGCGCCGCCGGTAACTGATCCACACACCGCCCGGCGAGAGAGCCGTGGCTGGTCGCAGCGCTGAGTAGCGCCGCGACCGGCCACGGCTCGATCCGTTTAATGACCTTCGTGGCGCCGCGTGGGGTCGGGATGGTGTGGCGGCGGCGGGGGGCTGGTGGGCGGCTCGTTCCCGTCATGGCCCGAACGGGCGGTCCCGGCGGGCTCGGCTTCGGGGAGGAGCCCGGCGACACGGTGGAGGGCGGCGAGGTTCTCGTGGGCGGTGAGGGTGGTGGGGTGGTCGGGGCCCAGCAGGCGGGTGGACTCGGCGGCGACCCGTTCGGCGAGGGCCAGTGCCTGCTGGGCGTGTCCGGCGGCTAGCTGGACGACGGAGAGGACGCGGCCGGTGGTGAGGGTGGTGGGGTGGTCGGGGCCGAGTACACGGGCGACATCGGCGTGGACCGCTTCGGTGAGGGTGAGGGCTTCGCGCGCGCGTCCGGCGCGCTGGAGAGCGGTGGCGAGATCGAGCCGGGCGGTGAGGGTGTCGGGGTGGTCGGGGCCCAGCAGGCGGGCGGAGTCGGTGGCGACCCGCTCGGCGGCGGTGAGGGCTTCGCCGGAGTGTCCGGCGTGGTGGAGCGCGGTGACGACGTTGCGCCGGGCGGTGAGGGTGTTGGGGTGGTCGGGGCCGAGGACGCGTTCGGTGTCGGTGTGGACCTGTTCGGCGAGGGTGAGCGCGTCCTGGACGCGT
>NZ_JBHVHF010000225.1:0-1587 GCF_042800315.1 Streptomyces sp. NPDC057638 | reverse complement strand
TGAGAGGGAGAGATCGCGCCGGGCGGTGAGGGTGTTGGGGTGGTCGGGGCCGAGGACGCGTTCGGTGTCGGTGTGGACCTGTTCGGCGAGGGTGAGGGCGTCGTAGACACGTCCGCTGTTGCGGAGCGCGACGGCGAGGTGGTGGCCGTGGGTGAGGGTGTCCGGGTGCTCCGCCCCGAGCAGGGCCACACTCCGCGCGGCGACGCCCTCCCAGTGCTCGACGGCGGAGCCGTACAGACCCGCGTCGAGGTAACTGCTCCCGGCCCGGTCCAGGACCGGGTGGGCACCGCTCCGCCGGAGCTGGTCGCCCGTGGCGGCCTCCAGCGTTCCGACGTTGGCGCGCAGCAGGGCGGCGAACCCGGCCCGGCCCCGCTCGACGCGCGGCCAGACGGCCACCAGGGCGTCGGCGGCGGCCCGCGCGGCGGACTCAAGCCGGTCCTCGTCCAGGGTGGCGCGGATCGCGCGGGCGGCCAGAGGGTGGATACGGACCATCGGGACCGGCGCGTCGGGCTCGTGGACGATGAGGGCGTAACCGTGGAGGAAGCCCAGCGCTGAGCGCAGCTCGCTCGCGTCCGGCCGGGGCCCGATGGGGCGCTGTCGATCCGTCCCGTACCAGCGGAGGCGGGCGAGGTGTTCGAGGGGAGCGTCCGTCTGCCAGAGCGCTTCGGGGTGACCGTCCGGATCGAGGAGAGCCGTGATGGCGAGGACGGTGTCGACGAGCCCTGTCGGATCGGCCCTGCGGGCTGAGTCCAAGGAGAGCTGCAGCGCTGTCGCGATGGCGGGCCAGCCGCGCCCCGCGTCCGTCCACTCGGGTAGTGACTCGTCCAGCCGGAGCTGGTGGTCCGACAGCCGGCTCAGATAGGCGGAGGTGGTGATCCGGTCGCTGATCACACAGGCCGTCGCGAGCGTCACGGCCAGCGGCAGACAGCCCAGCGCCCGGGCGAACACCTCGGGTTGGTCGTCCAGCAACTGTTCCAGCCCTTCCGAGGCGAGCCGGGCGCGCACATAGGCGAGCGCCTCGTCGGGGGTGTAGGGGCCCACCGCCATCAGCAGGCACCCGTCCCAGGTCCACCCCCGACGGCGCCCACGGCGGGTGGTGACGAGGGTCAGGCCGGTGACCATGCCATCCGGTGGCCACCAGGGCCGGATGCCCTCCATGTCCATGAGGCCGTCCAGGACGACCAGCCAGCGCTTGTCGGTGGTGGCGAGCCAGCCGAGGAAGGCCCGCGCGTCGCCCTCCAGGCTCCGTCCGTCGGCCCCGGGAACGCCCACGCGCCGCGCCGCGCGCGCGAACTGGCCGATCACCGCCTGGAGGTCGGTGGCCGGGATCCACACCACGACCTCGGCGGAGTCGCCCGAGGGCGCGGCGGTGGCGTAGGAGGCGGCGAGCTGGGTCTTGCCGACCCCGGCCCCACCGGAGAGCACGAACCGGGTCGTGCCCTCGCGGCGGGCCGTGTCGATCGGCTCCCGGAGGGGCGTACGGGGCTGGAAACCGGCCGCCAGGGGCGGGGGCGTTCCCACGACGCGCCGGTGAGCGGGCGCGGAGCGGGTGTCGTCAGTGGTGATCGGGGGGAGGTCCGCCGGGAG
>NZ_JBHVHF010000224.1:0-13800 GCF_042800315.1 Streptomyces sp. NPDC057638 | reverse complement strand
GGCCGCCGGGCCGAAGGCCGCTCCCGCCGGGGCTCAGCCGAAGGCCGCTCCCGCCGGGGCTCAGCCGAAGGCCGCTCCCGCGGCGGGCTCAGGCGAAGACCACCGTCCGCCGCCCGTTGAGCAGGATCCGGTGCTCGGCGTGCCACTTCACCGCGCGCGCCAGCGCCTGGCACTCGACGTCCCGGCCGACGGCGACGAGCTGGTCGGGGGTGAGGTCATGACCGACCCGCTCGACCTCCTGCTCGATGATCGGGCCCTCGTCGAGATCGGCCGTCACGTAGTGCGCGGTGGCACCGATGAGCTTCACTCCGCGCGCGTGCGCCTGGTGGTAGGGCTTGGCGCCCTTGAAGCTCGGCAGGAAGGAGTGGTGGATGTTGATGATCCGGCCGCTGAGCCGCTTGCAGAGGTCGTCGGAGAGGACCTGCATATAGCGGGCGAGGACCACCAGCTCGACGTTCTCCGACTGGACCACGTCCAGCAGCCGGGCCTCGGCCTCGGCCTTGGTGTCCTTGGTGACCGGGATGTGGTGGAAGGGCACGTGGTAGGAGGCCGTCAGCTCGGCGAAGTCGGTGTGGTTGGAGACCACGGCCGCGATCTCCACCGGCAGCGCGCCGATCTTGGAGCGGAAGAGCAGGTCGTTCAGGCAGTGCCCGAACTTGCTGACCATCAGGACGACCCGCATCGGCTGGTCCGGGCGGTGGATCTGCCAGTCCATCTGGAAGGAGTCGCCGACCGCGGCGAAGCTCGCCCGCAGCTTCTCCACCGTGACGGGCGGATCGGCCGAGAAGTGGACCCGCATGAAGAAGAGTCCGGTGTCCCGGTCCCCGAACTGCTGACTGTCCTCGATGTTGCAACCGGTGATGAAGAGATAACTCGACACGGCGTGCACAATGCCCTGTTTGTCCGGGCACGAGAGGGTGAGGACATACTGGTCAGTCATCCTCGTAGGGTGCCACACCGAGCCCTCCGACCCGAAGGACGTCCAGGGAGTGGGCCCGGGATCATGGGCGACGAGGGCGTTTCCGATCGGGGCGCGGACCGCCCGGCCCTCACCCCGTGCGCGTCAGGATCCGCAGCGCGTCCAGCGAACGCGGCGGCACATCCGGGTCGTCCCCGTCGTTCCCCGCCAGCCGCACATGGGCCTCCCGGCACGCCCGGACCGCCTCCGGCCAGGCGTGGTGGTCGAGATACGCGGTGACCGGGGAGTCGGCACCGACCTGGTGGACGATCCGCAGCACCCGCAGCACGGCGACATCGACGAGCGAGGCCTCCTGCGCGTCACGGAAGATCGTGCCCACGTACTTCTCGGCGGACCAGTTGTCCAGCCAGGTGTCCTCCACCAGCCGGTAGACGGCGTCGGTCACATCGCCGTACCCCTCCTGGCCCGCCACCCAGGTCTCCCGCTGGAAGACCGGGTCGGAGAGCATGTGCAGCGCCGAGCGCACATTGCTGCGCCAACGCCACCACGGCATGTCATTGAGCGGCATACCGCCCATGGTGGAGGAGCGACGGCCGCGACGGGAAGAGGGAGCGGTACCTGGCTGCACGTACTCGATCGTACGTTCTGACCTCCGGCGGCGTGGCGGCCCCCCGTAATTCACCCCGCCGCCACCCGGCGTTGACGAGCGGACACACCACCGTTACCCGGCTGACGGAACGGTGAGGGCCCATGACCGGTAGCCCGCACGCGCTCCCCCGCCACACCCCCGCCCGCACCGCCTCCCGCCGCCCCCGGCGGCCCCCCTTCCTCGTGGGCGCTCTCGCGCTGGCGGTACTGGCCACCGGCTGCGGCCTGCTCCCGGGCTCCGGCTCCCGCGCACCGATCACCGTGATGACCTTCGCGCCCGAGCACACTCCCGGCACCAATATGCCCGGAATGCCCGCGATGGCCCTGGCGTACGCACGCTGGGCCAACACCGAGGGCGGCCTCGACGGCCATGAACTGCGCGTACTCACCTGCGACGAACTCAACACCTCCGCCGGGGCCGCCGACTGCGCCCGGCGCGCGGTGGACGAGGACGCCGTCGCCGTCGTCGGCTCCTACAGCCAGCACGGCGCCTCCTTCATGGCCCCGCTGGAAGCGGCCGGCATCCCCTTCCTCGGCGGCTACGGCCTGACCGACTCCGAACTCACCAGCTATCTCTCCTACCCCGTCAACGGCGGCCAGCCCGCCCTCCTCGCCGGTCACGGCACCCAGCTCGCGGACGTCTGCCGCCGGGTCTCCCTGGTCCGCCCCGACTCCATCGCGGGCGACCGCCTCCCCGGCCTCCTCGACTCCGGCCTCGCCCCGGGCGGCCTGACATCGACCGACCACCTCGCCCCCGAGGACGCCACCGACTACACCGCCGTCGCGGCCCGCGCCCGTCGTACGGCGACTGCTCTGGACACGGGTACGGGTACGGATACGAGGACGGGCGGGCCCGACCGGTCCTCGCTGCCCGGCTGTGTCACCGCAGCGCTCGGCGACGCCACCGAGACCTTCTTCGACTCCTTCCGGCGGCTCCCCGAGGACGACCGGCCGGTCAGCGTCTCCTCCGTACTCGGCAGCGTGGACCAGTCCCTCATCAACCGCACCGGCGGCGCCAGAGGACTCTTCGAAGGGGCCCACCTCACCGGCTGGTACCCCGAGGCGGGCGACGACCGCTGGAACCCCATGCGCCGCGTCATCGACGAGCACGCCTTCGGCGACGACCGGATCGACCCCACCAACGCCGGGGTCCAGACCACCTGGATCGCCTACACCGCGCTGCGCGAGGTCGTGGAGAGCCTCGACCAGGACGAGGTCACGGCCCGGGACATCACCCGCGCGCTGGACGGCGGGGTACGGGTGGACACCGGAGGGCTCACGCCGTCACTGCGCTGGACGTACGACGACCTGCTCGACCTCGGGGGATTCCCGCGCGTGGTGAACCGCTCGGTGACGCTCCAGGTGGTACGGGGCGGCAGGCTGGTGGCCCAACGCGAGACCTTCCTCGACGTCACCCTGACCCTCACCACCACCCCCAGGACCTAGAGGCGGTCGCTGGTGCGGGTGGGGAGGCCGTAGCGCGACGCGATCGGATTCCACAACCGCGCCGCCTCCCGCTTCGCCTTGCTCGCCCGCTCGCTCGCCCGCTCGGCCCGCCCCGCCCGCTTCGTCGCCTTCGCCTTCCCGTCCACGCAGTACTTGTCGCTCTTGACCTGCTTGGCCCAGGCCGCGTAGTGGTCGTCGGCGATGGCCGAGTAGCGCCAGGCGTCGGTGAGCGCCTCGGTCAGGTCGTCGTCGCGGGGCAGTTCGCGTACGGAGAGCTTCTCCAGCCGGTCCACGAGGTCGCGGCGGTCGTCGGCGGCGGCGCGCAGTTTGCGCGCGGAGCGGTCGAGGTTGTCACAGCTCTTGATGTCGGAGACGGAGCCGACGACGTCGCCCCGGCGTTCATTGCTCTGTTCCAGCAGCCGGTCGAGTGCCTGCGCCTGTCGTTTGGCCGGGTCGCTCTCGGCCGACGCCTCGCTGGAGGGCGCGGGCGAGGGGGCGGCGGGCGGACGGGAGGAGGCGGCCGCGACGGGCTCGCTGCCCTTCCCGTCGCCGGAGGAACCGCTGTCGAACATGAGGGCACCGGCGCCGAGTCCGACGACCGCGCATCCGACGACGACGGCGGCGATCACCGGGAGCGGCATCCGCGCGCCCTTGCCGTCGGAGTGGCGCCGCCGTGCTCCGCCGCGTCCGGAGCCCGCGCCACGGCCTCCACGGCCGCGTCCGCCCTCGGCCGAGGCCTCGGGCACGGGGGCGGGGGCGGGTACGGGGGCCGCCTCCTCGCGGAAGAGGTTGTCGAAGTCGCCCGCGGGCCGGTCTCCGGGCGCGCCGGGGCGTATCCCGTAGGGCGCGGCGGTGGGCGCGGGCGGCACCGGCTGCTGGCGCTGCTGTGCCGCCGTCTGCCGGGCACGGCGGGCACGGCGCGGGGAGGGCATCTGTTCGCCGCCGTGCGCCCCCGGGGGCATCGCTCCCGGGGTGACGGGCGGCATCACGGTGGTGGCGTCGGGCAGGGGCCCGTCCGTCACGGGCGGGATCACCTGCGTCGGGTCGGCACCTCCGTACCCCGGCCCGTCACCGACCGGCGGGATCACCTGCGTCGCGTCCCCACCGCCATACCCCGGCACCGGCGGAATGACCTGCGTCGGGTCGGCGCCCCCGTACCCCGGCACGGGCGGGATCACCTGCGTCGGATCGGCGCCCCCGTACCCCGGCCCGTCACCGACCGGCGGGATCACCTGCGTCGCGTCCCCACCGCCATACCCCGGCACCGGCGGGATCACCTGCGTGGCGTCCGCCTGCCCCGGGTACGGGTGTTCGCCCGCGAAGGGCGGCAGCGGACCCGGAGCGGGCGGGGTCGCGTGGTGCGGGGACGCCGGCTCATAGCCGGGCGGCAAGGGCGGTGACCCGTCCGAGGGCAGGATCACCCCTTCGCGCGCGGGACCGGCCGAAGGCCGTTGGTCTCCCTGTCCGCTCTGCGCCACCGGGACCCCTCCATACGAACGACGTTGCTGCAACCGTCGGGTTACGGTACCGGGTGCTCCGGGGCGCTCGTACCCGCGTTCGGCGGGAAAACCGCCGCCGACCTGGGGGAACGGCGACGGGCGGGGGTGTCTGTGATGGTCCTCACGGCGGCGGGCGCGAGCGGAACGGGCGGGGTGCGCGGGGGCTCACGCGGCCTGCGCCTCCAGCCTGGCGCCGAAGTCGCGGACGGCGGGCTCCTCCGCGTACGGCTGGAGCCGCTGCTGGAAGTCCTCCAGGTACTCCGCGCCCCGGCTGGAGCGCAGCCGCCCCAGCAGTTCCACCGCGCGGGTCCCGGTCTGGCACGCCTGCTCCACCTCGCGCTGCTGCACCTGGGCGCTGGCGAGCACGATCATCCCGATCGCCCGGCGCCGGGCCCGCGCCTCGGGGTGGCCCTCCAGCGCGGCACTGGCCTGCTGGGCGGCGGCCTCGGCCTGGCCGAGATCGCGGTAGCAGTGGGCGAGTTCGTCGGCGAGGTAGGCGCGGTCGAAATGGCCGATCCACGCCGGGTCGTCACCGGAGCCGGTGTCGGCCCGGTCGAGCGCGTCGAGCGCCCGGCCCGCCACGGCCTGGCAGGTGCGGGCGTCGCCGAGGAGGGCGTGGCCCCGGGCCTCGGCGGCGAAGAACATCGCCTCGGCGCGCGGGGTGATCTGGCCCCGGGCGCCCTCCTGCGCGGCGCGGGCGAGCTGGGCGATCTCGCGCGGGTTGCCGAGCTGGGCGGCGAGATGGCTCATGGAGGCGGCGAGGACATAGCCGCCGTAGCCGCGGTCCCCGGCGGCCTGGGCGAGCCGCAGCGCCTGGATGTAGTAGCGCTGGGCGAGTCCGGGCTGGCCGGTGTCGACGGCCATATAGCCCGCGAGTTCGGTGAGCCGGGAGACGGTGGCGAACAGTTCGCGGCCGACGGACTCCCGGTAGGAGCCGGAGAGCAGCCCGGAGACGACGGAGTTGAGGTAGTGGACGACGACGGGCCGGATGTGGCCGCTGCCGAACCGGTGGTCGAGTTCGGTGAGCGCGCTGGTCATCGCGCGGACGGCCTCCACGTCGGAGGTGCCGACCCGGGCTCCGGCCGTGCGCGCGACCTGGATGTCGGCGCCGGTGATCAGCCAGTCACGGCTGGGTTCGACGAGCGCGGAGGCGGCGACGGTGGCGCCGGAGAGGAAGTCGCGGCGGCCGACGTCGCTCCGCCACAGCTCGCAGACCTGCTCGATGGCGCCGAGCACGGTGGGTGAGAACTGGAGGCCGACGCCGGAGGCGAGGTTCTTGCCGTTGGCCATGCCGATCTCGTCGATCGTGACCGTACGGCCGAGTTTGCGGCCGAGCGCCTCGGCGATGATGCCGGGCGCGCGTCCGCGCGGCTGCTGCCCCCGCAGCCAGCGCGCTACGGATGTCTTGTCGTACCGAAGGTCGAGTCCCCGTTCCGCGCCGACCATGTTGACGCGGCGGGCGAGCCCGGCGTTGGAACACCCGGCTTCCTGAATGAGCGCCTGCAACCGTTCGTTGGGCTGTCGGGCGACGAGTGGCCTGGCTGCCATGAGTAACCCCCTGAGAGGCCGCGGTGATCCACTCAGGGATCATTGCCCGGCTGTCATACGGAGAATGCAGAATTGATAGACATTGCGAGACTTTGAGGAACTTGGTCTGTTTTCCGGAGGCGGCCCGAAGGCGAACCCGAGGCGGTACGGACATGACCCGGATCCGGCCCGCAGGTGGGCGGATCCGGCCCGGACATGGTGCGGACATGGCCCGGGAGTGGTTCCGGAGCCGGTCCCGACTCCGGTGCCGGCGCCCGTCCCGGTACCGGTTCCGGAGCTGGTCCCGGCCCTGGCGCCGGAGGCGAATCCGGTGGTCACGCCAGAGACGGTTCCGGCGCCGCCGCCGGTGCTGGTCCGGAGCCGACTCCGGTGCTGTTCCCGGAGGTTGCTCCGGTGGTGATGGCCGGAGGTGGCTCCGGTGGTGGTGCCGGTGATGACTCCGGCGGTGGTGCCGGTGATCCGCCCCCGCGGCGGCCCGGAGACCGCGGTAGGACCGCCGGGCGCCAAGACGTCTCGCCCCCCTTGTACTAGGAGGTACCCGCCCGCCGCCGACGGTCTCGGTACGCGCCCCCGTCCGTGCATCCATGCGCCCCATATGCGGGATCATGATCGTGGGCGAGGCGTAGAGCGCCCGTAACCCAAGGTGACGGCGGGAGTTGAGAGGGTCGTGGAAGAGACCATCGGAGTCACAGAGGCCGCGCAGATCCCTCAGCAGCGGGGCGAGCAGCTGCTGGATCACGCGGTTCGCTATACGGAAGAGCGGCACTGGGACGTGTTCCCCGGCACCTGGCTGGAGGCCGCCGACGGCCGGGAGATCTGCTCCTGCGGGGACACCGACTGCGCCGCGCCCGGCGCCCACGCCACCGGCCCGGACTGGGCGAGCCAGGCCACCGGCAGCGCCAGCGGCGCCCGCCGCATGTGGGGCAAACATCCCAAAGCGTCGATCCTGTTGCCGACCGGCCGCACCTTCGACGCGCTCGACGTGCCGGAGTCGGCCGGTTTCCTCGCACTCGCCCGGCTGGAGCGGATGGATCTGCCGCTGGGGCCGGTGACCTGTACTCCGGACCGCCGGATGCTCTTCTTCGTGCTGCCGGGGGCGGCGCTGAAGGTGGCGGAGCTGATCCGGGGTCTGGGCTGGGCCCCCAGTTCCATCGATCTGATCGCCCGGGGGGATGGGCACTATCTGGCGGCCCCGCCGACCCGGGTCGGCGCGATCGGCGCCGTGCAGTGGGCCCGACGCCCCACCTCCGCCAACCGCTGGCTGCCGGACGCCGAGGAGTTGATCAGCCCGCTGGCGTACGCCTGCGGCCGGGAGGCCGCCGCCGCCCGGGTACGCGGCGCGTAGCCGGACCACTGCCCCACGATCCGGATCCGGGTGCGCGGCACGTCATCAGCCCCTGGCCCACGATCCCGGTCCGGGTCCACAGCCCCTGCCGCCCGACCCGCGATCCCGGTCCGGCTGTCCGGGGCGTAAGGCTCTGACCTGCGATCTTCTTACGGCGCGCGGTGAACGGCGCACGGCGGCGGAGAGACTCCCGCCCGCGGCATTTAGGCAGTGCCTACATAAGGTGGACCCGTACGGACGCGGCCAACATCTGGCACGCACGACATATGGGGACAGACCGAAAGGCAGGGCACCATGCCGGATGACCAGGCGACGGGAGCCATGACGGCGGGCGCATCGGTGACGGCGCCGCCCGCCGTTCATGTCGAGGGTCTGTGGAAACGTTTCGGCGAACAGATCGCCGTCTCCGGAGTCGATCTCACCCTCCCCGCGGGGCGGTTCATCGGGCTGGTCGGCCCCAACGGGGCCGGGAAGACCACCACCCTCTCGATGGTCACCGGGCTGCTCCGCCCCGACCAGGGCCGGGTCCTGATATCCGGCCATGACGTCTGGGGCGACCCGGTCGCCGTCAAGTCCCGCATCGGTGTCCTGCCCGAGGGGCTCCGCCTCTTCGAGCGCCTCTCCGGCCGCGAGATCCTCTCCTACGTCGGACGCCTGCGCGGTCTGCCCGGCGACGAGGTCGACCGCCGCGCCGCCCAGCTCCTCGACGTCCTCGGCCTTGAGGGCTCCCAGCACAAGCTGGTGGTCGACTACTCGACCGGTATGCGCAAGAAGATCGGCCTGGCCGCCGCGCTGCTGCACAACCCGGAAGTCCTCTTCCTCGACGAGCCGTTCGAGGGCGTCGACCCCGTCTCCGCCCAGACCATCCGGGGCGTGCTGGAGCGCTACACCTCCTCCGGCGCCACCGTGATCTTCTCCAGCCATGTGATGGAGCTGGTCGAGTCGCTGTGCGACTGGGTCGCCGTGATGGCCGGGGGCCGGATCCGGGCCCAGGGTCCCATCGAGGAGGTGCGCGGCGACGCGCCGTCGCTCCAGAGCGCCTTCCTCGAACTCGTCGGTGCCAGCGGGCGGGACTCCGGACAGTCGCTCGACTGGCTCGGCGGCGATGCCCGATGAGCGCCACCACCGCGCCCGCCCCCGCGTCCGCGCCCACCGGTTCCGTACCCGGGGCGGCCACCGGGACCCTCGTCGCCACCTTCGTCCGGCTGAAGCTCTCCCTGCTGGGCAACGGGCTGCGCCAGTCCGCCGGCCGCACCACCGTCTTCGTCATCTCGCTGGTGCTGACCCTGCTGCTCGCGGCCGGTCAGCTGCTCGGACTGGTGCTGCTGCGCGGCAACGAACACGCCGCCTCCGTGGCCGTGCTGCTCACCGGGGTACTGGCGCTCGGCTGGGCCGTGATGCCGCTCTTCTTCCCCAGCGGTGACGAGACGCTCGACCCCAGCCGTCTGGTGATGCTGCCGCTGCGCCCCCGACCGCTGGTCGTGGCGCTGCTGACCTCCTCCCTGGTGGGCATCGGCCCGTTCTTCTCCCTCTGTCTGCTGGTCGGTTCCGCCATCGCGCTGGGGTACGGGGCCGGGGGAGCCCTTGTCGCCACCGTCGCCGTCGTACTGACCCTGCTGGTCTGTGTGGCGCTCGCCCGCGCGGTGGCCGCGGCCAACATCCGGCTGCTGACCTCCCGTAAGGGCCGTGACCTCGCGCTGATCAGCGGACTGCTGATCGCGGTGGGCATCCAGATCGTCAACTTCGGTGTCCAGCGGCTCAGCCAGAGCGGCGGGATCGCCGAGCTGGAGCCCGCCGCAGCGATCGTGCGCTGGATTCCGCCCGCCGCCGCGATCGACGCCATCGACTCCGCCGCCGACGGCTCCTACGGGACCGCCCTCGCCCAGCTCGCGCTCACCGCGGGCGCGCTGGTGGCCCTGCTCTGGTCCTGGCAGCGCAGTCTGACCCGGCTGATGACCGAGCCCGACGGCTCCACCGTCGCCGCCGCCGGACCCGACCGCTCCGCCCGCTCCGGCGGGCTCGGCGCGCTGCTGCCCGAGGGGCGCACCGGCACCGTGATGCGGCGCTCGCTGATCTATATGTGGCGGGACCCCAAGACCAAGGGCGCCTGGGTCAGCGGGCTCGCGATCGGTCTGCTGGTGCCGCTCTTCAACGCGCTCCAGGGCATGGGCTCGGTCTACTTCGCCTGCTTCGCGGCCGGGATGCTGGGCCTGCACATGTACAACCAGTTCGGGCAGGACACCTCCGCCTTCTGGATGGTGGCGCAGACCCTCTCCACCCCGCGCGACGCCTACGAGGAGCTGCGCGCCCGCGCGCTGGCCCTGCTGGTGATCACCCTTCCGTACAGCGCGGTCGTGGTCGTCGTGATCGCCGCCGTGGTCGGGGAGTGGGCGTTCCTGCCGTCCGCGCTGGGGCTCACCTTCGCGGTGCTCGGTGCGATGCTGGCGACGGGCGCGGTGTCGTCCGCGCGCTTCCCGTACTCGATCCCCCAGGACAGCGCGTACAAGAACGTCGCGCCGGGGCAGGGCTCCATCGCCTATCTGTCGCTCTTGGGCGGGATGCTGGCCTCCACCGTGCTCTGTCTGCCGGTGATCGCCCTCACCGTCTGGATGCACCTCACGGACGGGCACGGATACCTGTGGACCGTGCTGCCGCTCGGCTCCCTCTACGGGCTGCTGGTGGCCTGGGCCGGACTGCGGATCGCCGCGCCGTGGACGGCGGAGCGGCTGCCGGAGATCCTCACGGCGGTCAGCAAGGGGTGACGATCCCGTTCCCCGCGCGGGAACGGCGTACGTACGGATGCGTACGGATGTGTACGGAGGGGGAGGGCCCGGTGGGTCCTCCCCCTCCGTCGTGTGGAGCGGTGCGGGCGGTCGGATACGCCGGGAACGCGGCGCGTCCGCCCGGTGCGGTCAGTCGGTCAGTTCTGGAGCAGGCCCTCCAGCAGGTGGTGGTCCGGCGGAAGGTTTCTGGTGCGGGCGGGGGTGAGACAGCGGGGGTCCAGGCGGATCCGCGCCAGCTCGCGGTCGGCTGTGCCCCAGGCGTGCCAGCCACCGCGCTCCCAGGCGAGCTGCGGCGGGTTGTACCAGCCGTCACCGAGGCCGCCGACGACCGGTTCCGCCTCGGCGAGGTCCGGGCCGAGCCGGTAGACCAGCCCGCCGAAGATCGAGGCGAAGACCTGGCCGCGCTGCACGCTCAGTTCGCCGTAGCTCGGCAGCCTGCCGGTGTGCAGCAGGGTCCTGGTCTCCAGGTCCATCGCGAACCAGGCGCCCGCGAGCCGCTTGTACAGCCCGTACAGCACCCCGTCATGCACGGTGATGTGCTGGAAGCTGGCGTGGCCCGTGACGGGGGCCTCCTCCCAGAGGACCTCGGAGCGGCGCAGGTCGAAGGCGAGGATGGAGGCGCTGGGGCGGGCCGGGGGCACACTGCCGCCGCCCCAGGTGTCCCCGGCGAGATAGACGATCCGGCAGTCGTCCCGGTCGTCCAGCGCCAGCGACATCACGCTCTGGTTCGCGATCACGTCCTTGTGGACGGTGATCCGGCCCCGTCTGCGGTCCAGTATCGTCAGCGCGCCCTTGAGCAGCCCCACCCCCGGCGCGGACGCCACGAGCAACTGGTCCCGCTCGCGGTCGTAGAGCATGTCCGTGGGCCGCTGCTGGTCGTGGTCAATGAAGCCGAGCGAGCGGACCCTGCCGCTGACCGGTTCCATCTCCAGCAGTTCGGTGGAGGGGTACATCGCCGCGTAGACCTTGCCCCGGGCGACCTGGAGCTGTTTGGGCTCGCCCGCGACGGAGGTACGGCGGGGCTTGGTGTCCCGGCCGGGCCGGTGGGTGGTGATGGAGAAGTGGCCGCCGACATGGACGGCGCCCCGGTCCCCGTACACCATCGACTGCACCGGATCCGGGCCGGAGAGCCCGGCGTCGATCAGTTCCACTATGTGCGAGGTGTTGGTGGGCAGATCCAGCCACCACAGCCGTCCGCTGCCCGCGCAGCCGAGGAGGGTGTCACGGTCCAGTGGGACCAGTCCCCGGTGTTCGTCGCCCGGGGTGGGGGCGGCGACCGGCACCAGGGCGTCGCCGTCACGGCGGTAGACCGTGCCGGTGGGGCGGCCGACGCAGTAGAGGGTGCCGTCCTCGGTCACCGTCATGGCGTCTATCAACCGCTCGGCGGCCGGGGTGGCGATCACCCGCGCATCGCTGCCGTCGGGCGCCATGTCGACCAGGGAGCGGGTCAGTCCGGCGATCACCCGTCCGCCCCGGGCGATCATCGCGGCGGCGCCGCCGTAGGGGGTGGGCGTGAGATTGCTCTTGGCGCCCGTGGCGCGGTCGTACGCGATGACATAGCCGGACGGCAGCGTGCCCGCGTAGACGAACCGCTCGTCGGCGGCGATGGCGCGGACGTACTGCTGGCCCGCGAAGGCGACCCCGAGATTACGCAGGGTGCCGGTGTCGGGCCGGTACTCCCAGACCTCGCCGCGCGGGGAGGTGCCCGCGTAGACGGTGCCGTCGGGGGCGGTGGTCAGACACCAGACGAAGCCGCCGGAGGGCCCGACCGTGCCGATGAGCTTGACCTCACCGGTGGCCGGATCGAAGCGGTAGATATCGGGGAACGGATAGGTGCCCGCGTAGATCTGACCGCCCGACACCGTGGACGCCCAGCCGCCCTCGCCCCGGTTGAGACGGACGGTACGGAGCAGCGTGCGGGTGGCCAGGTCGATCTCGCCGAGCACGGGCGGGTTCTGGCCCCGCGCCACGACATAGGCGCGGCCCTCGTGCACGGTGATGCCGACGATGGCGGCGGTCAGCGAGGCGATGCCATGGGTCGACACCGGGTTCTCCGAACAGTGGGACGGGACGCCGGAGGCCGTCGCGGCGCCCGCGCCGAGTCTCGCCGTGCCCGCGTGGGCCGGGGCCGGATCGATGAGTGCTCCCGCCGTGGACGCCAGCGCGACCCCGGCTCCTGCCTGCATTAAACGCCTTCGTTCCATGCGACCTCCCCAGAGATTGGGACCACCGGGCCACCATGCCCGCCGCCACCCCGCAGCGGAAGAACCTGGGCGGAGCGGACGGGACGGGCGTCGGATGATCCCACGCATGGCGGACGGCCAGGGTGTTGATTCATGGTGTTTTCGTAAGAGTGGATGGTTTTTGCCGCGCCTTTTCGAAGAGGCGCGGGGATACCGAAAGGGAGAGCGGACGGGAGGTGGCGGCCATGAGCGGAGAGGGGCGAGCCGGGCGGGAGGGGGCGCACCGGACGGCGCGCTTCCCGGGTGACCCGATGATGGGTCAGCGCCCACCGGGGCGACGGGTCGGCGGCCCGGCTCCCACGCGTGCGCCTCCGGCGGCGCCGATCCCGGATCGCCTCCGCGCCGCGCCTCCGGGAGGCGATGGTTTCCCGTCGAACGGCGATGGCCGAAGGCTTATACCACCGGAGCATCACCGCAGCTCAGAAGGTTGTTCCCGATTGGACCAACCAAGATTGTCCATATGGTGGACATCATGTAGAGGGCATCTACACCCCGCCCGAGCTGCTCGAACGACCATTCGGTCAGGGCGCGTTGGGCGACGGCGGCCGGAAAGCGGTGATCCATGTGCGTTCACTGTTCGCTTCCGCAAGACTCCGGAACGCAATCGCACGACCCACCCTCAACGCACCACCCACCCTCAACGAAGGAGTCCCACCCATGCGTTATCTGCGCGGCACGATCGCGGCGACCGCGGCCCTGGTGCTCAGCGGTGCGGCGGCCGGGACGGCGATGGCCACCCCGCCCACCGAGCCCACCGGGTCGGCCACGGCGGCCGGGCTCTACGCGCCCTCCGCCCTCGTTCTCACCGTCGGCAAGGGCACCTCCGCCCCGACCGCCACCGTCGAGCGCGCGGTCACCCTCAGCTGCGCCCCTCGGGCGATGGGCACCCACCCGGCACCCCGCGCCGCCTGCAACGAACTGCGGACCGTGAACGGCCACTTCGCCGAACTGGCGACCCGGCTGCCCCAGACCCTCTGCACCCGGGAGTACGACCCGGTGACGGTCACCGCCGAGGGCGTCTGGCGCGGCGAGCGCGTCACCTGGAACGCGACGTACAACAACCCCTGCGAGATGGAGGCGACGCTCGGCCAGAGCGCGGTCTTCTCCTTCTGACGGGAGGGTGCGGACTCTTCGGCCGGCCGCGTGCGTGGCCCGGCCCGCCAGGCGTTTCCTGTTCGCTTTCGCCATGGCGTGAAGAGATCCCCCACCACTTCTGATCGAAGATGAGCGCCCCGGGCGCCGTGGAACCCTGAAGCCGATCTCTGAGTGAGTTCACCCGCCGTGCGGCGAACGGCGGGTGCCTCCCGGCCGAGCCTCCCGGCGACCGGAGAGGCGCGCTGACGCCTCCTCAGAGTTCCCGCCCCGGCAC